>NZ_JAVHLH010000160.1 GCF_031082345.1 Brevundimonas sp.
ATTCGGGGGGCGGGACGCTCGCCCTGACCGCCACGCGCGGCCGGGGCCTGCCCGAGGCGGCCTTCGCCATCCCGGCGTGGCGGCTGACGGCGGACGGCTTCACCGCCGACCTCGACGGCCGCGCCGCGCTGGATTTCGACCTGGCGCGCGGGATCGCCCTGGACACCCGCGGGCGGCTGACCTCCTCCGGCGGGCGGGTGACCTATGTGGCGGCGGAATGCACGCCGCTGACCGTCGAGCGGCTGGAGCTCGGCGAGAACGACGTCGTCGACCTGTCCGGCCGGGCCTGCCCGATCGACCGGCCACTGGTCAGCATCGCCGGCGGACGCTGGCGCGCCGACGGCGGCCTGGCCGGCCTCGACGCCTCCGCCCCCTTCCTCGCCCTGCATTTCCGCGACGCCCACGGCCGTTTTGCGGCGACCGGCGGTCCGGCCGGCCTCGGTCTCGAGACCCGCGTCGACCGGGCGACCGTCGAGGACGCCACCACGCCGCTGCGCTTCAACCCCCTCCAGGCGTCCGGTTCGGCCCGGCTGGAGAACGAGGACTGGACCGGCGCCTTCGACCTGTCCCGAAATGACACGCCGCTCGGCCGCCTCGACCTCGCCCACGACGGCCCGACCGGCGCGGGCGGCCTGACCATAGACGCCCCGTCCATCGTCTTCGCCGAGGGCGGGCTGCAGCCGGCCGATCTCAGTCCCCTCGCGGGCGATTTCGTCGGCTCTCCCGCGACCGGCTCCGTCGCCTTCGAGGGGCGCGTCGACTGGCGGGCCGAGGCCGAGGGCTCCAGCACCGGCCGCCTGACCATCCCCGGCCTCGACTTCGTCAGCCCGGCCGGGCCGGTGAAGGGACTGAGAGGAACCGTCGACTTCACCAGTCTGGCCCCGCTGGTCACCGCCCCCGGCCAGCGCCTGACCGCCGAGGTGCTGGAGTCCGTCGCGCCCCTGACCGACATCGAACTGAGCTTCGGTCTCGACAAGGCCGGGGTGACCGTCGAGGGCGGCGACCTGTCCATCGCCGGCGGCCTCGTCCGGGTCGAACCCTTCGTCCTGCCGCTGGACCGCAGCCAGCCCTTCAGCGGCGTCATCGTGCTGGAGAAGGTCCAGCTGGGCGAGATCATCGCCGGCTCGGGTTTCGGCGACACGGTGATGCTGGATGCGGTGGTGTCCGGCCGGCTGCCCTTCACCTCGGATCCGGTGGCGGGAATCCGCATCTCGGCCGGGACGCTCGCCGCCATCCAGCCGGGCCGGCTGTCGATCCAGCGCGAGGCGCTCAGCGATCTCGAGGCGGGCGGGGGCGGCGAGGGCGTACCCCCGAACACGGTCCAGGATCTGGCCTACCAGGCCATGGAGAACCTGTCGTTCGACATCCTCTCGGCCGAGGTCAACAGCCTCGACGAGGGTCGCATCGGCGTGCTGTTCCGCATCCGCGGCCGCCACGACCCGCCGCAGCACCAGGAGCTCCGCATCAGCCTCGCCGAGTTCATCAGCCGCGAATTCCTCAACCGCGAACTGCCCCTGCCGTCGGGCACGGGCATCGACCTGACGCTCGACACCACCCTGAACCTGAACCAGCTGATCGGCGACCTTCTGGAGCTGAACCGGGCCCGCAACGGCGATCCTTCGGCGGAGGCGGCCGCCCCGGATCGAACCGGGCCGGTCCCCACGCCTTGATCGCGCCGTTCTGGCCGTTCAGAACCCATTCACCCCGCGCGGCGTTAAGGTCGTCGCAGATCAACACCGGAGACCACAGCCATGACCCGGACCCGCGCAAGTCTCGCCCTGATCGGCTTCATCGCCGCCGTCGGCGCGAGCGCCTGCACGCCCACGGTCCGGCTCCAGGTCGACCCGATCCAGATCTACGCCAAGCTGGACGCCGACGTCCGCGTCCGTCTCGACAAGGAGCTTCAGGACCTCCTCGTCGAGAACCCGAACCTGTTCTGATGCGAAAGTCGCCTCCGATGTCCTTCCGCAAGCTCTTCGTCGTCGCCGCCGCTATCGCCGCGCTCGGCGTGGCCGCCGGCGCCGCCTTCGCGCAGACCGCGCAGCAGAAGGCCATGATCGACTCCGCCAAGGCGCAGGGCGTCGTGGGCGAGCAGGCCGACGGCTATCTCGGCTTCCGCCAGCCCTCGTCGGATTCGACCCTGACCGAGGCCGTGTCGGTGACCAACAACGCCCGTCGCGAGGCCTATGCCCGCAGCGCCGAGGTGGCCGGAACCACGGCGGATGTCGCCGCGGCCCGCGCGTTCGAGACCATCGTCCTGCCGCGCGTCAGCTCAGGCCAGTGGTATCGCAACGCCCAAGGCCGGTGGGTCCAGCGCTAGCATACGGACCCTTTAGTCCCGCGCGCGGGTTTCCCTGACGGCCGGACCGTAGGGCCGCTATGGGATATCCGATGCGAACTGCTTCACAATGCCGGGCCATGGCCGCGAGAATGGATGATCAGGCCGCCTGCGCCGTCGAGCCGGAGATGCGGGCGGAATGGACCCGAATGGCCTCTGGCTGGCGCAGGGCGGCGCGACAGGCGGACTGGCAGGATCTGTATGTCGTCCGGACCACCTGAGCCGGCTGCCGACTAATAATTCCAGGAACCCGGCTTTTTCCGCTAGAAGCGTCTGGTTGGCCGTCCTTTTGCGCGCCGGAACAGGACGGCTCATCCGCCATGCCGACCGTGATCCCCGCGATCGAGGATGCCCAGACTCTCGCCGAGGCGATCGTCGACACCATTCATGAGCCGCTGATCGTCCTCGACGGCGGCCTGCGGGTCCTCGCCGCCAGTCGGGCCTTCTACGAGATATTCCGGGTCGATCCCGAGCACACCATGGGCTGCCGGCTCTACGACCTCGGCGACGGCCAGTGGAACATCCCGGCGCTGCGCCTGCTGCTCGAGACCATCATTCCCGAAAAGACCGCGATGGACGGGTTCGAGGTCGAGCACGACTTTCCCGGCGTCGGCCGCCGCACCATGCTGCTCAACGCCCGCAAGGTGATCTACGAGACCCTCGCCGACAGCACCATCCTGCTGGCCTTTACCGACATCACCGCCCGCCGGGCGGTGGAGCGCGACCTCGCCGACCTGCTGGAGCATACGGAAGAGCTGCTCCGCCAGAAGCAGGTCCTGCTGCAGGAGATGCAGCACCGCGTCGCCAACAGTCTGCAGATCATCGCCAGCATCCTGCTGATCAAGGCCCGCGCCGTGACCTCCGAGGAAACCCGCCTCCATCTCAAGGATGCGCACCAGCGGGTCCTCTCGGTCGCCGAGGTCCAGTCCCATCTCCACGCCTCGGGCGATCTCGACCAGATCGAGGTCGGGCCCTATCTGACCAAGCTGTGCGACAGCCTCGCCGCCTCGATGCTCGGCGACAGTCATCCGATCAGCCTCCGGGTCGAGGCGGATCACAGCCGTATCGGGTCCGACAAGGCCGTCAGCATGGGCCTGATCGTCACCGAACTCGTCATCAACGCCATCAAATACGCCTTCCCCCAGCCGCGCGGCGACGCCCTCATCCTGGTCCGCTTCGAGAGCGAGGGAGACAGCTGGATGCTGGGCGTCAGGGACAATGGCGTCGGCGTCGACGAAACCGCGGCGCCCGGAGCCCACGGCGGGCTCGGCGGCGCCATCGTCGAGGCCCTGGTCAAACAGCTGGAGGCCCGGATGCAGGTGGACTCCGCCGCGGGCATGGACGTCTCCATCCGCCACGCTGCGGACTGAGCGTCCGCGCGGGGTTGATTGCCCGGTCCGGATGACGCAAAAGCCGCGTCCTCAAGGACCCGGCCCGACCGGGTGGCTAGCCCGGCCGCCGATCCGCCGGGAAACCTGAGCGAGCCCGCCATCGCGCCGGCCCGCACGAGCGTCAGTCGGTTTTCATGTCCGTTTTCGCCTCGGCGCGCCAGCAGTGGCTCGCCAACCCCCGCCGCGACCTGCTCGCGGGCACGGTCGTCGCCCTCGCCCTGATCCCCGAGGCCATCGCCTTCTCGATCATCGCCGGCGTCGACCCGGCTGTCGGCCTCTACGCCAGCTTCGTCATCGCCGTGACCATCGCCTTCGTCGGCGGTCGCCCGGCCATGATCAGCGCCGCCACAGGGGCCATGGCGCTGCTGATGGTCACGCTCGTGCGTGATCACGGCCTCGAATACCTGTTCGCCGCCTCCCTGCTGTGCGGCGTCATCCAGATCGGGGTCGGCCTGCTGAAGCTGGGCCGCTACATCAAATTCGTGTCGCGCAGCGTCATGACCGGCTTCGTCAACTCCCTGGCCATCCTGATCTTCCTGGCCCAGATGCCCGAACTGATCGGCGCCAACTGGCAGACCTTCGCCCTCGTCGGCGCGGCGCTGGCGATCATCTATGGCCTGCCGCGCCTCACCAGGGCCGTGCCGTCGCCGCTGGTCGCCATCGTCCTGCTCAGCGGATTCGTGATCTGGAGCGGCGTCGATGTGCGCACCGTCGGGGACATGGGCGAGATGCCGTCGGCCCTGCCGTTCTTCCAGATCCCCAATGTGCCCCTGACCTGGGAGACGCTGACCATCATCGGCCCCGTCGCCGCGACCCTGGCCTTCGTCGGCCTGCTGGAGAGCCTGCTGACCGCCAACCTGCTCGACGACATCACCGACACGCCCTCTGACAAGGATCGCGAGACCCGCGGCCAGGGCATCGCCAACGTCCTGTCTCCCCTGTTCGGCGGCATGGCCGGCTGCGCCATGATCGGCCAGTCGATCATCAACGTCACTTCCGGCGCGCGCGGACGCCTGTCGACCCTGTGGGCCGGCCTGTTCCTGCTGTTCCTGATCCTCGTGCTGCAGGACTGGGTCGCCCGCATTCCGATGGCGGCGCTGGTCGCGGTGATGATCATGGTCTCGGTCGGCACCTTCGACTGGGGGTCGGTGCTGCGGCTGCGCTCCACACCGATGCAGTCCTCGATCGTCATGGTGGCCACCACGGTCACGGTGGTCGCCACCCACGACCTGTCCAAGGGCGTGGTGCTGGGCGTGGTGCTGTCGGCGATCTTCTTCATGCGCAAGGTCGGCAAGACCATCGTGGTCGAGGAGATCGAGACGCCGGAAGACGGCGTGCTTCGCTATCGCGTCACCGGCAATCTGTTCTTCGCCTCCGCCGACGTCTTTGCCGCGGCCTTCGAGCATCACGGCCATCCGGCCCGCGTCGACATCGACATGAGCGACGCCCACCTGTGGGATCTCACCGGCGTGGCGGCGGTCGACAAGGTCGTGTTCCGCTATCGCCGTCAGGGCGCCGAGGTCGAGGTGATCGGCATGAACAAGGCGGCCCGCACCCTGGTCGATCGTGTCGGCAAGCACGACAAGAGCCATCTGCCGGGCGCCGCCGCCGCGCACTGACCGCCGGCTCGCGCGATCGCGAACGCCCCCGTAGTTCTACGGGGGTGGCCCGGTGGCGCGGAACGCCTAGGGTTGTCCGATGACCCCATTTCGCACCTTTCTCGCCGTGGCTGGCGTCGCTGTCGGCTCGGTTGTCGGCATCAGCCTGGCGTGGACGGCCATCGGCGGCGGCGCCATGCCGATCCACGGCGTCGTGGCCCTGTCCCTCGGCGTGGCCGGCACCATCGCCCTCGCCTGGGTCCTGATGGCTCTGGCCTTCAAGTCCGACCGCGACGGCTGGGACGACCGGGCCGACCGGACGGGCAGCGCCGACGTCGAGGCGTCGGACAAGTCTTGAGCCGCGCCGCGCCGCGGGCGATAGGTCTCGCATGACCGACGCCTCCGACAAGCCCGCCTCCGCGATCACCTACGCCGGCTACCTCGCCCTCGACGATCTTCTGGCGGCCCAGCACCCCCGGTCGGACGAGCATGACGAGATGCTGTTCGTCATCATCCACCAGACCAAGGAGCTGTGGCTCAAACAGATCCTGCACGAGGTGGCGCAGGCCCAGGGCCTGGTCCGCGCCGGCGACCTGGTCCCCGCCTACAAGAGTCTCGCCCGCGTCAGCCGCATCCAGGCGGTGATGACCATGAGCTGGGACATCCTGGCGACCATGACCCCGGCCGACTATCTGCGCTTCCGCGGCGAGCTGGGGACCTCGTCGGGTTTCCAGAGCGACCAGTTCCGGCGCTTCGAATACATGCTCGGTCTGAAGGACGACCGCTTCCTACGCTTCCATGAGGAACGGCCCGAGGCCCACGCGGCGCTCAGGGCGGCGCTCGACGCGCCCAGCCTCTATGACGACGCCCTGGCCCAGCTCGCCGCCGCCGGCCTGCCCGTGCCGGCCGAGGTGCTGAACCGCGACGTCAGCAAGCCCTGGGAGCCGTCGGAAGGGGTCGAGGTGGCCTGGCTGGAGGTCTATCGCGACACCGCGCGCTGGTGGCCCTTCTACCAGCTGGCCGAAAAACTGGTCGATCTGGACGACGCCCTGCTGACCTGGCGGCACAAGCACGTCGTCACCGTCGAGCGCATCATCGGCCGCCGTCGCGGCACCGGCGGCACCGAGGGCGTCGCCTATCTGACCGAGACCCTGCAGCGCCGCTGCTTCCCCGAGCTGTGGTCGCTGCGCACCAAACTCTGAAGGAGACCCGGATGCGAAACGCCCTGCTGATCGCGGCCTTGCTCGGACTGGCCGCCTGCGGCCGGGACGAGGCGCCGGCTCCGATTGCGCCCGATGCGCCGGCCGCGCCGCAAGCGCCGGTCGCCCCGCCGATCCCTTCGACGCCGCCCGAGGCCCCCGACCGCCTCGCCTTCGTCGACGCCGGCGGCGCGGAACGCCTGTCGCTGGCCTGTCGCGAC
>NZ_JAVHLH010000161.1 GCF_031082345.1 Brevundimonas sp.
GTTCGGCCAGACCTTGGCGTATTCGGCGTTGACCATCAGCCACTTGCCGTCGGGCTCGTCCTCGGTGTCGGGTTTGATGGCGTCGACCGGGCATTCCGGCTCGCAGACGCCGCAGTCGATGCATTCGTCCGGCGCGATGACCAGGAAATTCTCGCCCTCATAGAAGCAGTCGACGGGACAGACCTCGACGCAGTCCATGAATTTACATTTCACGCAGGCGTCGGTGACGATGTAGGTCATGGAGCGGAAGGACGATCGCGCGGTTGGTGGGACGGGCTGCGCAGATGACCCCGGCGGCTCCGGGTGTCAACTCGGTGGGCCGACATGACGCATCCGCGGGAGGGGTTGCGGCGGCGATCAGGCGGTCTATCTGTATCAAGCACAATTGCAGATAACCCGCCCGTCATCACAGGATTTCGCCATGCGTCTCGTTTCCCGCTCCATCATCGTCGCCGCCTCGATCAGCCTTCTGGCCGGCGGCGCTGTCGTCGCCCAGGCGGCCCTGACCCGGAGCCCCGCTGAGGTCCAGGCCGGCGACTACGCCCTTGATTCCGACCACGGCAAGATCACCTGGTCGGTCGATCACCTCGGGTTCTCGACCTACAAGGGCCAGTTCGTGAACGTCGACGCCGACCTGACCCTCGATCCGGCCAACCCGTCCGCGGCGACCCTGATCGCCACGATCCCGCTGACCGACGTGGATTCCAACTCGGACGGCCTCGACGCCCACCTGCAGACGGCGGACTTCTTCGACACCGCCAACCACCCGGTCGCCAGGTATGTATCGCGCTCGGTGACGGTGGACCCGTCCGATCCGGACCGCGCCACCGTCCAGGGCGACCTGACCCTGCGCGGCTTCACCCGTCCCGTGTCCATGACGGTGCGGTTCAACCAGGCCGGGCCGTCCATGGGCGGCGCCTACCGGGCCGGCTTCGATGGCGAGGCGACCATCAAGCGGTCGGATTTCGGCATCGACTACGCCTTGCCGGTGCTGGGCGACGAGGTGAGCCTGCACATCGAGGGCGAGTTCATCCGCCAGTAGGCGGCGGGGACTCCACCAGCGCATACAGGGCGCGGGCTTCTTCGAGCGGTCCGCGCCGTTCGCCCATCTGCAGCACCTCGAGGTCGAACAGGCGGCCGCCGAGGGCGAACACCAGGCCGTCGCCGACGTGGACGCTGCGTCCGGGCTTGTCGAGCCGGGTCTGAACGCCGTTGCGGGTCAGCCGCACCGCGCCGCGCTCGACCATGGCGGCGGCCAGCGACCGCGTCTTCGCGAACCGCGCGCGCCACAGCCACACGTCGATGCGGCAACTCGCCTCGCTCATGCGGGCTTTCTGCGAGGGGGCCGTCTGCGCCGCGCCGGCGCCGGCGCGGTCAGGACCGACAGCGCCGCGAACGGCGAGTCCGGCATAGCCTTGGCCGCACGGTTGGACCGGTCGGGCTGTTGCGCCCGCGTCGCCTTGAGGGCGATCGCCAGCGACTTGGCCTGTTCAAGGCTGATCCCCAGCTCGGCCAGGTCCGTCTCGCTCAGCCCGCCCTTGTTCCGCGCCCGCCGCTCCGCCAGCGACTCCAGCCTCTCGACCCCGACCGCGAACCGTCCCACGGCGCGGAGGCCGAAGGCCGACAGCAGTCGCGCCGACGGCGCCGTCTCGGGCAGGGGCGTCAGGGCGGTCGCGCCAGGCCGGAACGGCTCGCCGGCCACGAACGCCTGCGCCACCGTCGCTCCCCGCCCCTTCAGCAATGCGGGCAACCACACCGAATGCGCGCCCAGCCGCACCCCGAAGCTCTTCAGCGTGCGTCGCTCGACCTGGCTCAGGGCGGCGAGGTCGCGCTCGACGTCGCGCCGGTCGATCACGCCGCCGGCCTCGACCAGCCGGAAGGCGAGGCCCCGCGGCAATCCCTTCAGCGTGCCGTTCTCGACGGCCGTCTTCAGCCGCCGCAGCGCCCTCAGCGCCCGTCCGGCCTCCGCCGCCAGCCAGGCTTCCAGCCGCCGCTGGGCCCGCTCGCGCGCCGCCGCCGGTCCCAGTTCGCCCAGCAGCCGCACCCGGGGGGCGAACCAGTCGCCGCCGACGACCTGACCGGCCTGGGCGCCGCGCCACAGCACCGCCCCGTCCGGCGTCACCGAAAACGCCGCGTCCTCGTCGGCCGCCAGACGGCCCAGCCGCCGCGCGATCTCCGGCGTCACCGCCTGCCGCGCCGCGTGACGCAGGGCCTTGTCCTCCAGCGCGCTGCCGCCCTTGTCGATCTGGAAGTCGACGCCGCTCAGTCGCCCGACCGCATGGCCCTCGACCACCACCGCGCCCTCGGCGTCGACATCGGCGACGGCGTCCTCGCGCACGTTCAGGGCCCGCATCAGGGCGGTGGTGCGCCGGTCGACGAAGCGGGCGGTCAGCCGCTCGTGCAGTACGTCCGACAGCCGCTCCTCCAAAGCCTTCGTCTTGTCGCGCCAGCCCTGGGCCTGGTCCAGCCAGTCCGGGCGGTTGGCGATATAGCTGAGGGTCCGCACCCCGCTCAGCCGCGCCGACAGCTGGTCGATCTGGCCGTCGTCGCGGTCGAGGTCGGCGAAGCGCGGCGCGATCCAGTCGGCCGTCAGCCGTCCGCGTCTGCCGGTCAGGGCCTCGAAGATCTCCTTGGCCAGCCGGGAATGTTCATCGAGCGTGGTCTTCTGGAAGTCGGGCAGCTGGCAGGCCTCCCACAGCCGCATCAGGGCGCCGCGCGAGCGCCCGATCCGGGCCACGTCCTCGTCCTTGATCAGGCGGCGCAGCAGGGTCTCGTCCAGCGCCGGCTGGGTCAGGTTCAGGCCGCGAACCCCCGGCGTCACCGTCAGCGAACGCAGCAGGTCGGGCAGCGTATCAAAATCCAGCCGTGCGTTGCGCCACTCGGCCCCCTCGACCGGTTCGAAGCGGTGTTCGACCACCTGTTCGACCAGATCGTGATCCAGCTCCAGGGCCTCGCCGGTCACGCCGAAGGTCCCGTCCCTCACGTGCCGCCCGGCCCGCCCGGCGATCTGGCCGATCTCGTGGGCGTGCAGCCACCGGGTCCGCCGCCCGTCGAACTTTCTCAGGCCGGCGAAGGCGACGTGGTCGACCTCCATGTTCAGCCCCATGCCGATGGCGTCGGTGGCGACCAGAAAGTCCACCTCGCCCGACTGAAACAGCTCGACCTGGGCGTTGCGCGTGCGCGGACTCAGGCTACCCATGACCACCGCCGCCCCGCCCCTCTGACGCCGGATCAGTTCGGCGATGGCGTAAACCTGCTCCGTGCTGAAGGCGACGATGGCGCTGCGGGCGGGCAGGCGGGTCAGCTTCTTCGAGCCGGCGTAGCTCAGGGTCGACAGCCGCTCGCGCTGGACGATCTCCACATCGGAAACCAGCGAACGGATCAGCGGCGCCATGGTCCCGGCGCCGAGGAACATGGTCTCGAACCGGCCCCGCGCATGCAGCAGCCGCTGGGTGAAGACGTGGCCGCGCTCGGGATCGGCGACCAGCTGGATCTCGTCGACGGCGAGGAACTCCACCGACCGCTCCAGCGGCATGGCCTCGACGGTGCAGACGAAATAGACCGCCCGCGGCGGAACGATCTTCTCCTCGCCGGTCACCAGGGCCACCGCCGCCGCGCCTCGCCGCTTGACGATCCGGTCGTAGATCTCGCGCGCCAGCAGCCTGAGCGGCAGGCCGATCATGCCCGAGGCGTGACCCAGCATCCGCTCGACCGCCAGATGGGTCTTGCCGGTGTTGGTGGGGCCCAGAACCGCGACGACGCGCGAGGGGGCCTGTCCGGTGCCGCGGTCGCTCATGATGCTGAAAAGGTGGCCCTTCCCGCCCGGTTCCTCAAGCGGCGCCGCGCGGTTTCCGTCACCCGTAAACGGCAAAGCTCGGCCAGGCGGAACAGGGGCGAAACGAATCAGGACCGAATCACCGACACGGCCCGATTCGGGGTTTGTTCACCCCAAGATATTGTATCTTAAAGGCGATTAACCACAACAGCGAAGGCGGCTGTCCGAAGCTCCGGGGCGGCGGCTCTTCACCGGGGTGCGATTTTCCGTTTCCGCCCCGCTTCCCCCATGCCCCGCGAGCCGCTAGGTCAGCCGGCGATGGCCCCGTAGCTCAGCTGCATAGAGCAAGGCTTTCCTAAAGCCGAGGTCGCAGGTTGGAGTCCTGCCGGGGTCGCCATCGCCCATGAAGCGCCGGATCGTCGCGCTCAGACCGTTCGCGGCTCGAGGCTGGCGAAGACGGCGTGGGTGGCCCCGGCGGCCTGGGCGCCGAGCGCCCGCTCGGGCCGCAGATTGATCAACAGGATCTGACCGCAGGTCTGGCGCGCGGCGGCGATGAGGTCGACGGCCGCCTGCCAGTCCCGGGCTCCGTCGTGGGCCACGCCGGCGAAATCGATCGCCAGGCAGCTGACCCGGGCGCCGCGCAGGCGAAGGGCGGTGTCCACGTCGGGCGCGATGTGGAGGATCAGACCTCGCGTTCCGGTTTCGAAACGGCCCAGTATGTCGTCGAGCACCTCGATCGGCGCCTGCTCCGGGCCGCCGACCACCTCGACCAGAAGGCTGCCGGGATGGGGGCTGTGCTGCGCCTCCGTGCAGCGAAGAGCGTAGCTTTCCCGATTCTCGGTCAGCGATCGCCAGAAGGCGGGGATGATGCCGCAGTCCCCCGGCCCCAGCCTGAGCAGCTCCATGCCGTGCTCCAGGGTCAGGGCGTCGATGCGCCCGAGGTCGTCGAGCTCCAGGGTCTTGCGTTCGAACAGGGCCGGTTCCCCGCACCGGCGGATCGACCGCCGCAGGCGGCGGCTGACCGGCGTGGAGGTGGCCAGTTCGAACACCGGCTGCGCCGCAAGCGTGATGGTCAGGTCGGCCCGCGCCCGCGTCGCGGTGGAGAAGGTGATGCTCTCGTAGGGCGCGCCAAAGGCCTGTCGGGACGGAGCGGTTCCTGCGCCCGGCGCCGGCCGCGGAGTCCCGTACCGGCGGGCATTTCCATCCTCGTCAAACATCCTGGCCCCACGTGCTTAATTTAGGCCCTCAGTGGAACAGCGTTCGATTAAAAACGGGTTGACTGTTTGACTTAACGAAAATGATAAATGCAGTAATCAGTTGCAATGCAGAAGCATTCACCAATAGCGCTCGCCGTTTGACGGCAAAGCTTGCATGAATTCGCAAATAGAAACTGATGAGAACAATTGAGTACACTTGTATCGCCGTTTCATTGCGAGGCGAATAACAACTGGACGAAATGGCCTGCTTTCGGCGGCTTGCTCGCAAGACTTTTCAGAACCCGGCGTCGACTCCAGTCAAGGCTCTCCCGGTATTCAGACTATCGGCGCGTGGTGCGTTAAGGTTGCCGTGCCGGGCGACGGCTCACCGCCACTTCGACCCTTCGCCGTGTTTGCCGATGCTCTCGAACTCCGGCGGGGCGGCCTTGTGGACGTACTGCTCGGCCACCAGCCAGCCCTTGAGCGGACGCAGCACGCCGAGGCAGGCGAGGGTCAGCAGCGGCATGGTCACCACCATATGGACCCAGATCGGCGGATGGACGCTGAACTCGAACCACATGAACAGGGCCATGCCCACCACCCCGACCAGGCTCATGCCGAAGAAGGCCGGGCCGTCGGCGGGCTCGGCGAAGCTGTAGTCGAGGCCGCATTCCGGGCAGGCGTCGCGGATGGTCAGATAGCCCTTCAGCAACGGTCCCTCGCCGCAGCGGGGACAGCGGCAGCGGAGGCCGGTGGAGAGGGTCTTCAACGGCGGATATTCGGGCGGGGTCACGGCGGCATCCTGAGCGGGAGGCGCCTGATGTCGGCCCGGGGGAGGGGCCAGACAAGCGGCCCCATTGTCGCGGGGGAACGCGACGGCGAGCGTGGCCGTTGCGGGATCATGACGGAAACCCTGAGCCCCGCCCTGCCCGACGACGTGGAAGCCCTGATCGACCGGGTGTTGCGGGAGGCCGGCGACCGGGGCCTGACTCTCGCCACGGCCGAAAGCTGCACCGGGGGGCTGATCGCCTCCGTCTTGACCGACGTCGAGGGCCGCTCCCACGCCTTCGAACGCGGCTATGTCGTCTACACCGACGACGCCAAGGCCGAGGAGCTGGCCGTGCCCACGCGCCTGATCGACCAGAACGGCGCCGTCTCCGGGCCCGTCGCCTGCGCCATGGCCGAGGGCGCGTTGCGGCGTTCGGGCGCGGCCGTGGCCGTCGCCGTCACCGGCTTCGCCGGCGCCGCCGGCCCCGACGATGAGCCGGGGCTGGTTCATTTCGCCCTCGCCGCCGCCGGGGCCCCGACGGTGCATGAGGAGCATCATTTCGGCGATATCGGGCGCGGCCCGGTGCGGATGGAATCCGTGCGGGTCGCCCTGCGCATGCTGGAGCAGGCGGTCACCAAGCGTTAACCGCGTTGAAAGGCGACGCGCGCGAGTGTGCGCGCGCATGTCCGGGGCCTCGTCAAAGCGCATTCTTCGCACCACCGTCGCCGCCGCCGCGGCCGGCGCGGTCGCGTTCGCCCCCCTGGCGCCGCTCGCCCAGGAAGCCGGCGCCGCGCTGGACCCGATCACCATCCGCATCGGCTCGAACGCCGAGTTCACCCGGATCGAGTTCGCGGGCGTGGTCGGATCCCGCTCGCGCGTGCGCCGCGAGGGCGACAAGGTCATCGTCCGCATCGGCTCCACCGCCGCCCCCGACGTCTCCCG
>NZ_JAVHLH010000162.1 GCF_031082345.1 Brevundimonas sp.
CGCACCCGGTCGACCGGCCGGATGTCGGCGGGCGGGGCGAGGGCCTCCAGCCGGTCGCCCAGGCCGAGCGCCTCCAGCACCCGGATCAGGGTGTCGAGGGAGACGTTTTCTCCGGCCTCGAGCCGGCGCAGGGTGTTGAGGGCCACGCCGGCGTCGTCGGCGAGCTGGCGCTGGGTCAGGTTGCGGTTCAGCCGCTGCGCCGCCAGACGGTCGCCCAGTTGCTCCGCACGGATCAGAAGCGCAGCTTCCGAGGTGGACATTCAAGAACCCCTATGTAGGTGTTTGTCGGCAGAATAGACTATTATCGCTAATGTATTGGTTCTTGTGGGTTAAGGCAATGGCAATGACATCAGAGCCCATATATGGGTGATTGACGACCATGCGGCCAATAAGCACCCATTTATGGTTGTTTACAAACACACTTGCGCCTCAGCGCTCGCGGCGTCTGTCCGCGTCCGGGCGGTCCCTTGTCGCCGACCGTTCGAGGTCCGGCGGCGGCCGGAAGGTGTGGCCGCGTTCGAGGTGGGCCGTGGCCCGCGCCCAGGCGCGTTCGAGCAGTCGCGTCCGCGCCGCCGGATCGCCGACCAGGGTTTGGACGGCGGCGGCGGCCAGCCGCATGCGGGCTTCGAGTGGCGGGGACGGGGCGACCGGGCGCTCGGTGGGGCGTGGGCGATCGGGATCCTGGGCGGGGGTCCGGGCCCCCCCCGCCTGACGGTCCCGTTCGGTGGGGCGATAGCCCCTCACCGCGATGTCCATGGCCTGGGCCTGGACCCAGGCCTCGCGGCGGAAGGCCGGATCGCCCTCGACGCGGACCTGGGTCCAGCCGCGATGGCGGGCGATCCTGAGCATGTCGGCGACGACGTCGGGATAGGCGCTCGCGGCCGTCAGCGCCCGACCCGCGTCGCGGAAGGCCGGCTGGTCGGCGCGGTGGTCGCGAAAGAAGCGCTCGGCTCGGCCGCGGCCGTCGTGTTCGATCAGATAGCGGTCGAGGATCGACGACGGCAGGTCGCCCTTGCGGCGCGAGACCGGCGCCCGGTCCGGGCCGGCCGGACTCAGGCGGCTTTCGGCGGGCGCGTCCCGTTCGGGTTTGCCGGATGAGGGCGCGGCGGCCATCAGCGGTCACGCGCGGGATCAAGGGCCGGGGCGGGCGCGCGGACGCCCGCGTCGATCATTCGGTCCAGCCAGTCGCCCACCGCCGTCTCGTCGGCTCCGGGCGCAGGCGGCGGGGCGCCCTCCGCCGCGAAGGCGCGGGCGATGGCGTCGAAGCCGAACATCGCCGTCTCGTCGGCGGCGGGGACGGGAGCGACCGACTCGGGGGCGGGCGGATCGACGCGCGGCGCGACGGGGACGAGCGGCGGCGGGCGGCGGCGGCGGACGAAGACGCGCTCGCGCCAGGAGACGATCTTGCGCCCCCGGGTCGGCGGCAGGCCGGCCTTGAGCACGATGAGGTCGCCGGGCGGCAGCTGCATCAGTTCCTGCGGCAACATCAGGGCGCGGCGCTGGTCGGAGGCGGTGGTGCTGCGCCGCCCCGGGGCCAGGCCCGTGGGTCGGCTGCGGCTGCGGGCGCTGTAGGTGTAGAAGCCGAGCCGCTCGCTGAGGTCCTGGGCGACCTTGAGCTCCTTGGGGGCGAAGACGACCTCGACGCCGCAGTTGGTCAGGATCTCCTCGGTGACGTCCGGGCCGTAGAGGGCGCGCAACTGGGACGGGCTCTGGATCACCGGCAGCAGGCGCAGGCCGTAGCCGGCGACGAAGGAAAAGGCGTGGGCGAGGACCGGGGCCGGGCCGAGACGGGCGAACTCGTCGAGCAGCACCAGCGCCGGCCGGTCGCCGGGGCCGGGCAGGGCGCGGCTGTTGAGATCGACCAGCTGCTGGAACAGCAGGCTGTAGAGCGGCGCGACCCGCTGCATATTGTCCGGGGCGGCCCCGAGATACAGGGAGACCCCGCCGCGGCGCAGGGCGCGCAGGTCGAAGTCGCTGGCGGCGGTGGCGGCGTCGACCGCCGGGTTGAGCCACAGGCCCATGCGGGTGGTGATGGTCTGGCGCACCGAGGCGAAGGTGTTCTCCCCGGCGCTGCAGAAGTCGGTCAGGGCCGAGACGCAGGGGCCCGACAGCGGTCGGTCGGCGCGCCGCCGTTCCGCGATCAGGGCCGGAAAGCGCGTGCGGGGATCGCCCCGGGTCAGCTGGCGGAAGATCTCGCCGAGGGTGAAAGGCAGGGCGGGGGTTTCGGCCACGAAGGCGCCGACGCCGATAAAGCCGATGCGGGCCGCTTCCGACCAGAAGGGGTCGGCGTGGTCATGGCCGGGGAAGAGCATCACCGCCATCCGCTGCAGTTCGTCGAGCACGACCTCGGGCCGGTCCCGCGCGACATGGCCGAGCGGGTTGTAGCGAGCCGTGCGTCCGTCGAGGGCCAGGGGGTCGAACATCAGCACCCTCTGGCCGGAGGCGGCGCGAAACCCGGCCGTGGCCAGGAAGTTCTCGCGCTTGATGTCGAGCACGACGACCGAGCCGGGCCAGGCCAGCAGATTGGGGATGACCACCCCGACGCCCTTGCCGGTGCGGGTCGGGGCGTAGACGATCACATGCTCGGGCCCATCCGAGATCAGCAGGCCGCCGCCGGCCCGTCCGAGCACCACGCCCTGTCGCGCCCGCAGGCCGGCGCGGCGTTGCTCGCCCGCCGTCGACCAGCGCGCGGCGCCGTGCAGGGGGCGGCGGCGGTTGACGATCATGACGACGATGAGGATCAGCAGCAGCAGGCCATGCCCGGCCGCGCCGATGCGCAGCCAGCGGCGCACCAGCGGATCGTCGCGATAGTACCAGAACCAGCCGGGGACGCGGGCCAGGTCGATATCCGCCTCCAGTCGGCCGAGGCCGGCGAGGGCGACGAGCGCGGTTCCCGAAAGCGCGATCGCCAGCAGGGCGGCGAGAGCGAGGGCGACGAGGGCGGCCCTAGCCGCGGGGCTGACGCTTGCGAGCCGGCTCATGCCAGACCTCCGTCATTCGGAACCGGCCGTCGATCTTCTTCATCTGCACCACCACGTCGACGAGCAGATGCAGCAAGGCGCGGATGTCCTCGCGCGGCAGGTCGCGTCCGCCCTCGGATTCGCGCACCAGCAGGGTGAGCTGCTCGAAGGCCAGGGCGGCGGAGTCCGCGTGCACCGTGGTGATCGAGCCCGGATGGCCGGAGTTGACGTTGCGCAGATAGAAGAAGGCCGTGCCGTCGCGCAGTTCCTGCAGCAGGATGCGGTCCGGCCGCATGCGCAGGGCGCTCTCCAGCAGGGCCTTGGCGCCGACCCGGGCCAGGCCCTGTCCCTCCTTCGAATAGAGCAGGTGAACGACATTGCGGTGAGGGACGGTCAGTTCGCGGGTGTCCTCGATGGTCAGCAGCCGCTCGTGGGCGGGGATCAGCTCGACCAGCCCCTTGGCGAAGGTGGTCTTGCCCGAGCCTGTCGCCCCGGAGATCAGGATGTTGCGGCGGCCCTCGACAGCGAGACGGAAGAATCCGGTCCAGTCGCCGGCGGTCCGGCGTTCGATCAGGGCGGTGTCGACATCATCGACGCCGTCGACGTCGGCGGGCCGCGTGTCGGCGAACAGGCCGGCCGCCTCGAACTCGCTGAGGCCCAAGCGCCGGTGCGACGGCTTGCGGATCGTAAGCGATACGGTTCCCGCCGGCGCCGCAGGCGGCAGGACGATCTGGCAGCGGGCGGCGCCGGGCAGGACGGTGGAGCAGATCGGCCGTTCGGCGTCGACGTCCTGTTTGGTGTAGGCGGCGGCGGCGACCGCCAGGGTGCGCAGCCAGGGCTCGGTCAGCTCGGGCCTCTCGTGCCAGCGCCAGCCGCCGGCCTGTTCGACCCCGACCTCGCCCGGACGGTTGATCACCACCTCGGTCACGTCGTCCGGCTCGAGGAAGGGCCGCAACGGAGCGAGGTAGTGATCGAGGACCGAGGTGTCGTCCATCACCGGGCCCGCAGCCGGTAGACCCCGGAAAAATCGAGGTCCTGGGCGACGAAGATGGAGACCTCCGCGCCCTGGGCCTTGCGCAGGGTCGGCGGGATGCCGACCGAGTTCTGCAGCGCCACGGCGGCGGCGTCCGAAGGGACGCGGGCCGTGGATTGAACGTCGCGGCTCTGGCCGATGGCGGCGTGGACGCCGTCGTCGACGATCGACAGCAGCAGGGCCCCGCCGAACCGGTCCCAGAAATGGCGGTCCACCGCCCCGTCGAAGCCGGCGCGGCCGAGGGCGTCCGCGGCGGGGGAGGCGAGGGAGACGGCGACGCCGCCGGGGGTGACGGCGCGGGTCCACAGCACGAACAGCCGTCCGCGGCCCGGCTCCAGTCCGCCGCGGTACTCGCCGAGCACCCGGCTGCCCCGCTCCATCAGGACGACGGCGCCGTTGTCGGACCAGACGTCGCTCGGCAGGACGCAGCTGACATAGCCGGGTGTGGCGCTGTCCATCGCCGTCTGCAGCACGCACGGGACGCTGGTTCCGGCGGTCAGCAGCAGGTTGCGGTCCGGCAGTCGATCCGCTCGGGTCCGGGCGATCGGGCTGACCCGGCGCAGTTGGTCGAGCGAAGTGGGCGCCGCCGCCGGAGAGTCCGCCGGTGCAGCGACCCCCGCGGGGCGATCCGGAGCCATGGACGCGGCTGCGCCGGGCCGGCTGTAGGCGAGAACGGGCGCGCGGCGGGCGCTCTCGGCGAGCGCCTGGCGCTGGTCCGCGGGCGACGGTCCGCCCTTCGGGACCGGGTGGGGCGTGCGGGCGGCGTCGAGGGCGGGGATGCGGTTCGCCTCGTCGATCAACAGCGGCGCCGAGGGATCGGAGGCCGCCTCGCTCAGCAGCGGCGGATCGGCGGGACGGCGCGCCGGCTCGAACGGCGTCGACGGGCGCACCGGTTCGTCGGCGGAGGCGGGATCGCGACGGCCGGCGTCGCCCCGGTCCCAGGTGGCGAACAGGAAGACGCCGCAGCCCAGGGCCAGGGCGGCCAAGGCCGTCATCTTGCCGTGTCGCCCGCCGAGCCGGCCGGCGATGGGCGAGACGCCCCGGTCCCGGACGGGCTCCGGCCGGTCCGCGCCGGCCGGCGGTTCGGACGGCGAAGGGTGTTCATGGGTCATGGCCGGTCTCCGGCGGGGGCGCGCTCGACGACGGGGGAGGCGGTGCCGGTCCCGACGGCCCGTCCCCGCCCGTCCCGGGCCTCGTTGAACAGGCACAGGACCGATCGGCCGCGGCGCAGGCGCAGGCCCCGGGGGACGCCGTGGATGACGACGAACTCGCCGCGGACGTCATAGGGGACCAGACGTTCGCCGCCGTCCTCGCCGACCTCGAACAGGGCCGGCAGGGCCTGGCTTCCGGGGAAGCGCAGGACGGTGAAGCGGCCGTTGTCGCTGACCTCGGACGGCTGCAGGGCGGGATCACCCTGGGCCGACCAGGCCAGGTTGCGCGGGCCTTCGAGCGCGCCTCGCGCCAGTTCGAGTCCGATCAGCCGGGTCTCGGCGGCGCGGGCCGCCGCGGCGAGCGACCCGGCGGCGGCCGTCTGGTCGTCGCCGGGATAGCGGAAGCGGATCTGCCATGCGACGGGGCCGCGCGCATCGGGGTCCCGGGCCTGGAGTTCGAAGGCGTAGTGGCGCGCCTCGCCGTCGCGGTCGGTGACCACCAGCAGATTGGTGGCCGGATGGCGTTCGCGCGGCTTCAGGAACAGGACCGAGCCCTCGGCCGCGACCTCCCAGGCCACGCTGTCGCCGATGGCGGCGTGACGGATCGTCTCCCGGGGCGAGAAGATGATCTGGGTCGCGGTGCGCCAGGCGCCGGCGACCGGATAGACGGCGCCCGGCTCATAGGCCACCTCGCGGACGCGGGGATCGGCGGGCGCCTGGGCCAGAACGGGCGAGGCGACGGCGAGGAGGCCAGCGGCGAAAGCGGCGGCTGGAAATTTCATCGGATGACCTCCGGATCGGCGCGATAGGAGACCACCTGAAAGCCGAGCGGGTTTCTCAGCCGGTCGGCCTCGGTCATCGGCGCGCGGGTGTAGGAAAAGGCGATGGTGGCGATCCAGTCGCTCTCCACCGTCTGCCGGGCCTGGCGGACCGTACGGCGGAAGCGGACGTTGGCGACCTCGTCATTGATGAAGCCGATCGCGCGGATGGCGATGACCGCCTCGCCGTCGGGACCGTAGAGGTTCTGCGGGCTCTGCGGGTTGGAGCCCCGGTAGAGGTCGGCCCAGCGGCGCTGTTCGGCGGGACCCGAAAGGACCGACACCAGGCGGAAGGCGTCCTCGGCGGCGGGATCGAGATAGCCCTCGCGGGCCCTCACGTACTGGGCAAGAAAATATTTGCTGACGGCCTCGTCGTAGCGCGCCGGCCCGTCTTCGCTCGACAGGCCCCGGACGACGTCGACCGCGCCGGTGGCCTGGTCGACGCGGATGACGAAGGGTTCGGTCGTCTTCAGCGGGGTCAGCAGGGCGACGGCGAGGGTGGCCGACGCCGCCAGGGCCGTGGCGGCGCCGGCCGCGATCCAGGCGAGGCGCCGCGAGCGCAGGGCCTCGGCGAGCCGGTCCTGGTCCCAGCGCCGCGCCTCCGCGAAATAGCGTTTCAGCTCGGGTGAGGGGGCGCCGGTCATGCGCAGCCTCCCGACGCGGCCTCGGGCGACGTCGGCGCCGACGCTGGCGGCGACATCAGGATCGAGCCGTGGGGA
>NZ_JAVHLH010000163.1 GCF_031082345.1 Brevundimonas sp.
GGCCGCGACCAGCTTGCTGAAGGCGGCGTCGATCAGTTCGCCGACCCCGCCGCACAGCACCACCTGTTCGCCGAACAGGTCGCTCTCGCACTCGGCGGCGAAGGTGGTCTCGAGAATGCCCTTGCGGCCGCAGCCCAGAGCGGCCGCGTAGGACAGGCCGAGGGCGTGGGCCCCGCCCGAGGCGTCCTGATGCACGCCGAACAGGGCGAAGACCCCCTCCCCGGCTTCGTAGAGGTCGCGGATGCGCGGACCGATGCCCTTGGGCGAGGCGAGGATGACGTCGAGGTCGGGGCGCGGCTGCACCAGGCCGAAGCGGACCGACAGGCCGTGGGCGAAGACCAGGGCGGCGCCGGGCTTCATCGCCGGGGCCAGTTCGTCGCGCCACAGGTCGCGATGGGCCTCGTCCGAGACCATGACGGCGACGACGTCGGCGGAGGCGGCGGCCTCGCCGGCGCTCAGGACGGGAAAGCCGTCGGCCTCGGCCCTGGCGCGGGTGGCGGAGGCGGCCTTCAGCCCGACGACGATGTCGGTCACGCCCGAGTCGCGCAGGTTCAGGGCGTGGGTGCGGCCCTGGCTGCCGTAGCCGATCACGGCGACGCGCTTGCCGCGAATGATGGAGAGATCGCAGTCGCGGTCATGGAAGACGGGGAGCGGGGCGCCTAGGTTATCGGTCATGAGCACAGACATAACGCCTTCCGACGTCGTCGCCTTCTGGAAAGAGGCGGGGCCGAAAAAGTGGTTCGCCAAGGACGAGGCCTTCGACGCCGAATTCCGCCGCCGCTTCCATGACGCCCATGTCGCCGCGGCCCGGCGCGAGCTGGACGACTGGGCCGCGACGGCCGCGGGGTCGCTGGCGCTGCTGATCCTGCTGGACCAGTTCCCGAGGAACAGCTTCCGCGGCACGGCGCACGCCTTCGCCACCGATCCGCTGGCGCGGATGTTCGCGAACCGGGCGCTCGAGGCGGGGCACGATCTGGAGACCGAGGGCGACATCCGCCGGTTCTTCTATCTGCCGCTGCAGCATTCGGAGGACACGGCCGATCAGGACCGGCAGGTGGCGCTGTTCCAGACCCGGATGGAGCGCGCGCCGGACGACCGCTGGGCCGAGCATCACCAAGGGATCATCGCCCGCTTCGGCCGCTTTCCGCATCGCAACCGGGCGCTGGGGCGGGAGACGACGGCGGAAGAGCAGGCGTTTCTGGAGGCCGACGGCTTCCGGGGGTGACGGTAGACCCCGGGGCGGAAAAAACAGGGTCGATCCCGTCTACCTCGTCTACCTCGTCGTCCCCCAATTCCCGGCGCAGGGCGGCCTCCTGAACAGCGGCCTCGTCGAGGCGGAAATGGATTCTCAACCAGGCGGCCGCCTCGGCGGCGCGGCCGTTGACGATGGCTTCGCGCAGATGGATGGCCGCCAGTTCAGCGAGATCGAAATAGTCGGCCTCGTGGATGTCGCCGTCGAGTTCGATCGGGCCGGACGGCATCGGCGCCGGCTGGTCGATCCGACGCCAGCCGCCAGTCGCCGCGCGCTTGCGGAAGGCGGCGAGGCCGAGGCCGTAGCGGGCGCAGACGGCCGGGCCGCTGAGACCCGCGAGATAGTCGTCGCGGGCGCGCTCCCAGGTTTCCGGCGGATGGATGCGGTGGCCGGGGCGGGGCGGCTCGTCCGGTTCGGGCAGGTCTGTCATGGGTCCCTCCAGATGAAGAGACGGATTGTACGGGCGCGGCTTCCTATGGCGCGTTCAGGACGCTGGCCGGGAGGTGATGTTTCGGGAAAACAGGGAGTTGAGGGGTGAGAGTGTGAGGACCGGGCGCGGATTTGCAGCGCAGCAATTCCTCTTCCTTCTCCCCTACGCCCCCAGAAACACCGTGCGCACGAAGGTGCGGTAGGCGAGGATCTGGTCTTCGAGCAGGCGCGGCCGGCCCAGGGCCTTGGCGATGACGATGCTGCCGTCGACGATGGTCAGCAGCATGTCGGCGAGGGCCTCGAGGTCGACCTCGACCCGCGGCGGGTGGACGAGGGCGATCGCCTCGATCCGCGCGCGGAACTGGGCCCGCCAGACTTCGGTGACCTCGGTCAGGATGGCGCGCACGCGGGCGTCGAACTGCTGGTCCTGGTAGACGAAGGTGGCGACGAGACAGCCGGGCCGCTCGGCCTGCATGTCGGCCATGGCCTCGGCCAGCAGCTTCAGCCCGACGAGGAAGGCGTGGAGCGGATCGTCGCTGAGCTCGTCGGCGCGGCGGAACAGGTCGTCGAAAATGCCCAGGTCGCGGTCGCGGAAGCGCTCGATCAGGGCGAGGGCGAGGTCGTTCTTGTCGCGGAAATGATAGAAGAAGCCGCTCTTGGTGATGCCTGCCTCGAACAGGATCTCGTCGATCGAGGTGGCGGCGAAGCCCTTGGCCAGCACCGAGGCCTCGGCCACGTCCATGATGCGGTCGCGGGTCTGTTCGCCCCGGGAGACGCGGATCTGGGGTCTTTCGCGGAGAAGGGACTGCACCATGAGTGCGGTTTTCCTCATTTCGGCCACATGACCGGGCCGCGAAACGGGCCTGTTCTGATCAGATGGCGTTGAAACTGCGTGGGAAATACGCCCCGACGGCTCACTGGACCATGCGACGGCTAACCGTGCGCGGCGGCGCCTCATATCACTTCAGCCTCCCCGTTTCGCCCTTCCGGAGGTTAAGAATGATCAATGTTGTAACCGTTTCCATCACGGCGATGTTCGTCGGTTTCATCCTGCTGGACACCGTCTGGCGGCCCCGCGACTATCCCGCGAGCCCGGCCTGGCGATTGCGCGGGCTGGCGGCGTTCGCCGTCTCCATGGCCGTGGCCCTGTTCGCCCCGTTGATCTGGGACGCCTTCCTGGCCGAGCATCGGCTGATCGATCTCACCGGAACGCCGCTGTGGCTCCAGCTCGGGATCGGCTTCGTGCTGTTCCAGCTGACCATGTACCTGTGGCATCGGACCCTGCACGGGGTCGATTTCCTGTGGCGGCATCTGCACCAGACCCACCACTCGGCCGAGCGGATCGACGTGTACGGGGCCTTCTGGTTCCACCCGCTCGACATGATCGCCTTCACCCTGCAGGGCAGCCTGGCGCTGGTGTGGATCGTCGGCCTGTCGGTCGAGGCGGTGATCCCGATCGTGCTGGTCAACAGCTTCATGACCATGTTCACCCACGCCAATGTGCGCACCCCGCGCTGGCTGGGCTGGTTCATCGCCCGGCCGGAGATGCACGCCGCGCATCACGAGCGGGGCGTGCACCGGTCGAACTATTGCGACCTGCCGCTGATCGACATGATCTTCGGCACCTGGGACAACCCGAAGACCGCGCCGAAGCAGGCGGGGTTCTACGACGGGGCCTCGGCCGAGCTGGGGGCGCTGCTGGTGGGCAAGAAGCTGGTCTGAGGAATGTGTCCTTCTCCCCTCCGGGGGAGAAGGTGGGCGGCGCAGCCGCTCGGATGAGGGGGATGTCTGACGCCAGCCGGCAACCGTCCAGCTGGAGCCGACTTACCCCTCATCCGGCCCTCCGGGCCACCTTCTCCCCCAAGGGGAGAAGGATGATCCACAGCCGGCCCGGTTATCGCTGGCAATCACCCACAACCACGGTTTGGACGGTGTCGTTCGCGTTGGACGCGCGGGGTGATTCGGGGGTCAACTCCCACCCATGAACGCCGTCGCCCTCGCAGAGCTGGAAGCCCGCACGGGCGCCGTCGCGGCCGATCATCCGGAGTGGCAGTATCTAAACCTGCTGCGCGACATCCTCGACAACGGGGCGGTGCGCGACGACCGGACGGGGACCGGGACGCGGGGCGTGTTCGGGCGGCAGATGCGGTTCGACCTGTCGAAGGGCTTTCCGGTCCTGACGACCAAGAAGCTGCATCTGCGCTCGATCATCGTCGAGCTGCTGTGGTTCCTGCGCGGCGAGACCAATATCGGCTGGCTGAAGGACAACGGCGTTTCGATCTGGAACGAATGGGCCGACGCCGAGGGCGAGCTGGGGCCGGTCTACGGCAAGCAGTGGCGCTCGTGGGCGGCGCCGGACGGGCGGGTGATCGACCAGATCGAAAAGCTGATCGTCGGGCTGAAGACCAATCCGAACGGGCGCCGGCACATCGTCTCGGCCTGGAACCCGGCCGATGTCGACGACATGGCCCTGCCGCCGTGCCACTGCCTGTTCCAGTTCTTCGTCGCCGACGGCAGGCTGAGCTGCCAGCTGTACCAGCGGTCGGCGGATGTGTTCCTGGGGGTGCCGTTCAACATCGCCTCCTATGCCCTGCTGACCATGATGGTGGCGCAGGTGGTCGGGCTGGAGCCGGGCGAGTTCGTGCACACCTTCGGCGACGCCCACCTGTATCTGAACCACGTCGAACAGGCGGAGACCCAGCTGGCGCGCGAGCCGCTGGCGCTGCCGACGATGACGATCACGCCGCGGGACGACCTGTTCGCCTATACGCTCGAGGACTTCGTGCTCGAGGGGTATGAGCCGTGGCCGCATATCAAGGCGCCGGTGGCGGTCTGATGCTTACTTTCGTCATTCCGGGGCGCTCGTCAGAGCGACCCCGGAACCCGGCGGCGCGCGAGAGCGCGAAACTGTCGGGAGCGCCGGAGCGTCGACAGGTCGCCTTCGGCGCCGCCCGGTCCCGGGGTTCGCTGCGCGCCCCCGGGATGACGAAAGGAAAGTGATTTGAACCTCTCCGACCTGTCCACCGCCGTCCTGCGCATCTCCGACATCTATGCGGCCGAGCACGGCATCGAGCGGTCCGGCGACTGGGCCCTGCTGAAGGTGCAGGAGGAGCTGGGCGAGCTGACGGCCGAGCATCTGCGGATGAGCGGGCGGGCGCGGGGCTCGGCCGACGCCGGCAAGCTGGGCGACGAGGCGGCGGACGTGCTGGGGATGCTGCTGATCTATTGCGACCGGGCCGGGATCGATATCGAACAGGCCATGCAGCGGAAATGGCTGCACTGGCTGGAGAAGACCGCGTGAGCGCCCTGCCCCACATCGCCCTCGTCGTCGCCCGGGCCCGCAACGGGGTGATCGGGCGCGACGGCGACCTGCCGTGGCGGCTGCGCAGCGACCTGCAGCGGTTCAAGGCGGTGACCATCGGCAAGCCCTGCATCATGGGACGGCGGACGTGGGAGAGCCTGCCGCTGAAGCCGCTGCCGGGGCGGCTGAACCTGGTGCTGTCGCGCGATGAGTCGTTCGAGGCGAAGGGGGCGGTGATCTGCACCACCCTGGACGAGGCCGTGGAGATCGCGCGCGAGACGGCGATGGACGACGGGGTCGACGAGGTCTGCGTCATCGGCGGGACGGCCCTGTTCGCGGCGGCCCTGCCGCGGGCGAAGCGGCTGTATCTGACCGAGGTCGAGGCCGAGCCGGAAGGGGACGCGCTGTTTCCGGCCTTCGACGAGGGGGCGTGGGTCGAGGTCTCGTCGGAGGCGGTTGCGGCGGGCGAGAAGGACGACCACGATTTCGTCTTCCGCGTGCTGGAAAGGAAATGACCATGCTGATCGTGACCACCAATGACGTGCCCGGCCACCGGGTGGTGAAGACGCTGGGGCTGGTGCGGGGCATCACCGTGCGGTCAAGGAACGCGCTGAGCGACGTGGTCGGCGGGCTGCAGTCGATGCTGGGCGGCCGGGTCGGCGCCTATGTCAAACTGGCCGAGGCGTCGCGCGAGGAGGCCTATGACGAGCTGGTCGCGCATGCGCAGGGAATGGGGGCCAACGCCGTGATCGCCATGCGCTACGAGGCCAATGAGATCATGGAGGGCGTCACCGAGGTGCTGGCCTATGGCACCGCCGTGGTGGTCGAGCCCGACTGAGTCCTTTCATTCCGGCGCGGCTGTGCCACTGTCGGGGCGGCCCGTTCATGGGCGGGGGTCGGGGGACCTGGACATGGGTGTTTTCAGCTGGCTGACCGGCAGCCGGGCGGCGCCCGCGGGCGCGACGCGCGAGTCCGCGGCGGCGCTGCGCGAGCGGCTGCTGGGGCTGAACCGGGACACCGCGCCCTGGCGGGTCCGCGACGGGGCGCCGGAGGGGGTCGATCTGGTGGCCGAATGGCGGATCGTCGACGCCCGGTGGTACGAGATCTTCGCCAAGGCCGGGATCCAGCGGGTCTTCAAGGTGCTGATGAAGTTCGACGAGGCGAACGGGGTGGTGCGTTCGGCCGACCAGGAATGGTCGGTGGAGTGGCGGGCCGGGACGCCGGACCTGACCCTGGCGGGCTCGGGCTTCCGGGGCCAGTCGTGGGAAATGAGCTTCGAGAGCGTCTACGCCTTCCGCGAGGACGGCTCGTGGGGCGAGGTCTACAGCTACAAATTCAACACCAACGAGATCAAGGGACCGCTCCACAAGGCGGCCGCCGAGGCGGGCTGGGGCTGGAAGGGCGTGGCCTTCGGCAAGCTGTGAGCTAGACGCCGAGCAGGTCCGCGATCCGCGCCGCCACGACGGCGAAGCGCCGGGCCGTGTCACCGTCGGGTTCGGCCGAGACCAGCGGGCGGCCGGCGTCGCCCGCCTGGCGCAGGGCGGCGTCCAGCGGCAGGTCGCCGAGGAAGGGCACGCCGAGG
>NZ_JAVHLH010000164.1 GCF_031082345.1 Brevundimonas sp.
CCTCCTCGGGATCGGGATCGAGGTCGCGGCGGCCCGGCTCCATGGTCGCGCCGATGACGACCCCGCCGGCGGCCGGTGCGGCGTAGACGCCGGGGGCGCGAACCACCCGCCCGGGGCCTTCGACCGCCACCTGGGTCAGCTGCCCCCGGATCGGCTGGATCGCCTCGACCAGGGCCGCGACGGGGGGCGGCAGGCCGGC
The DNA here is from genome assembly GCF_031082345.1 of Brevundimonas sp. Taxonomy (GTDB): domain Bacteria; phylum Pseudomonadota; class Alphaproteobacteria; order Caulobacterales; family Caulobacteraceae; genus Brevundimonas. Next base: position 200 of record NZ_JAVHLH010000164.1, read on the forward strand.
GATGGCGGCGGCGGCGCCGGTGGCGAGCACGAGCGTCGGTGCGAACCAGGTCCGGCCGTCTTCCGCCTCGACGCGCCAGCGGCGGGCGTCGCCCGTAAGGCGCGCGACCCGTCCCCTGACCATGCTGAGCCCCGGCGTGCGGCCCAGGGCGGTCAGCGCCGCCCCAGGCTCGATGCGCCAGTCGTCCGGCGTGATCAGGCCGGACGGCGCGGGGCGAGCCTCGAAGCCGAGTTCGCGCAGGCGTGCCACCGCCGCGGCGGCGTCAGGCCCCCGCCACTCGGCCCCCTCGTGGTGCAGGGCCAGACCGTGGGCCTCGGCGAAGGCGGGCCACAGGTCGCGGGCGCGTTTCAGCAGGCCAGCCTGTTCAGGCGTGAGGTCCTCGAGCAGGGATTCCAGCGCCGGAGCCAGCATGCCGGCGGCGACCGAGGAGGCGTTCGGCCCGCCCGGATCGATCACGGTCACCGCATGGCCCCGCCCCGCCAGTTCGGCGGCGGTGCAGAGGCCGAGCACGCCGGCGCCGATGACGATCACATCCGGGGAAGAAGTCACGGGCGATCAGATCGACCGCCCGGGACTCTTTTGCAAGCGCGCTGTCTATTCAGCGGCGATGGCGGCGGCGCGGCTTTGCTCGATGCGGGCGGTCAGGGCGGCGTGCTGCTCCCACAGGGCCTGTGGCAGGCGATCACCGAACTTGTCGTAGAAGGCGGGGATCAGGGCGGCTTCCTCGGCCCAGACGCCGGCGTCGACGTCGAGCAGGGTCGACAAATCGGCCTCGGTCAGGTCGAGACCCGACAGGTCGAGCGCCTCGCGGGTCGGGACGCGGCCGACCGGGGTGTCGACGGCCTCGGCCTCGCCGTCGAGGCGTTCGGCGATCCATTTGAGGACGCGGGCGTTGTCGCCGAAGCCCGGCCAGACGAATTTGCCGTCGTCGTTCTTGCGGAACCAGTTGACGAAGTAGAGGCGCGGCAGCTTGGCGGCGTCGGTGCGGTCCTTCATCGACAGCCAGTGGGCGAAATAGTCGCCCATGTTGTAGCCGCAGAAGGGCAGCATGGCGAAGGGATCGCGGCGCAGCTCGCCGATGGCGTTCTCGGCGGCGGCGGTGCCTTCGGAGGCCACCGACGAGCCCATGAAGACGCCGTGGTCCCAATCGAAGGCTTCGGTGACCAGCGGCACGGCCGAGGCGCGGCGGCCGCCGAACAGGATGGCGTCGATCGGCACGCCCTTCGGATCTTCCCACTCGGGGGCGATGGTCGGGCACTGGTGCGCCGGGGCGGCGAAGCGCGCGTTCGGATGGGCCGCCGGCTCGCCGGAGGCCGGATCGTGCGGCCGGCCCTTCCAGTTGGTCAGACCCTCCGGCGCTTCCCTGGTCAGGCCTTCCCACCAGACGTCGCCGTCGGTGGTCAGGGCGGTGTTGGTGAAGACGGTGTTGGTGGCCATGGTGGCCAGGGCGTTCTGGTTGGTGTTGCGGCTGGTGCCGGGGGCGACGCCGAAGAAGCCGGCCTCGGGGTTCACGGCGTAGAGCCGGCCGTCCTCGCCGAAGCGCATCCAGGCGATGTCGTCACCGATGGTCTCGGCCTTCCAGCCCTCCAGGGTCGGCTGGAGCATGGCCAGATTGGTCTTGCCGCAGGCCGAGGGGAAGGCGGCGGCGACGTATTTGGCGCGGCCCTTCGGATCGGTCAGCTTGAGGATCAGCATATGCTCGGCCAGCCAGCCCTCGTCGCGGGCCATGACCGAGGCGATGCGCAGGGCGTAGCATTTCTTGCCCAACAGGGCGTTGCCGCCGTAGCCGGAGCCGTAGGACCAGATCTCGCGGGTCTCGGGGAAGTGGACGATCCACTTGTCGTCATTGCAGGGCCACGGCACGTCAGCCTGGCCTTCGGCGAGCGGCGCGCCGAGGGTGTGGACGGCCGGCACGAAGACGCCGTCCTCGCCCATCAGGTCCAGCACCGGCTGGCCCATCCGGGTCATGATGCCCATCGAGATGGCGACATAGCCGCTGTCGGTGATCTCGACGCCGAGGGCGCTGAGCTCGGACCCCAGCGGGCCCATGGAGAAGGGCACGACATACATCGTCCGGCCGGCCATGCAGCCGTCGAACAGGCCGTTCAGGCGCTGACGCATCTCGACCGGCTCGGCCCAGTTGTTGGTCGGGCCGGCGTCGGCCTTGTCGGCCGGGCAGATGAAGGTGCGGCTCTCGACGCGGGCCACGTCCTTGGGATCGGAGGCGGCGTAGTAGCAGCCGGGGCGCTTCGCCGGGTCGAGTTCGCGCAGGGTGCCCTTGGCGATCAGGTCGGCGACGATGGCCTGTTTCTCGGCTTCGGAGCCGTCGCACCAGTGGACGCGGGCGGGCTTCGTCAGGGCGGCGATCTGCTCGACCCAGGCGATGAGCGGCTGGTGCGCGGTCGGGGCCGGGTGAAGACCCGGGATGGCGGATGCGGTCACTCGAACTCTCCTGACGTCTGCCCGGCGATCTGTCGCCGCCGTGGCGCTCCCTTGCGTGAGATCACGCAATGTTTCAGCGGGAATGACACTTTAGCGGACGCAAGGTCAACCGCTGCAAGTTTCAACCCTGTGCGCGCGGCGGCCGTCGCCTCGCCGGCATAATTCCGGTCGCGGCGGGCGGCGCGGCGGAGTATCCGACCGCCATGCAGACGATGGATCCGATCACCGCGCCCCCCGGAGGCGCCCTCGCCTCGCCCGCCGTTGCGAGGAATACGGCCCCGATTCTCGAGGTGCTGAGGACGCATCTGCCGGCGCGGGGCGAGGTGCTGGAGATCGCCGCGGGGTCGGGCGAGCACGCCGCCGCCTTCGCCGGGGCCCTGCCGGGGCTGGCGTGGACGCCGAGCGATCCGTCGGCCGAGGCCCGGGCCAGCATCGCGGCCTGGGCCGGAGCGGCGGGTCTGGCCAACCTGAAGCCGCCGCTGGCGCTGGACGTGCTGGACGAGGCGACCTGGCCCGAGGGGCCGTTCGCGGCCGTGGTCTGCATCAACATGATCCACATCAGCCCGTGGGCGGCGACGGAGGGGCTGATGCGGCTGGCCGGACGGGTGCTGCCGGTCGGGGGGCTGCTGGCGACCTATGGGCCGTACCGGGAGGCCGAGGTCCTGTTGGCCCCTTCCAATGCGGCCTTCGACGAGAGCCTGAAGGCGCGGGACCCGGCTTGGGGGCTGCGCGACCGGGACGAGGTGGCGGCGGCGGCGAAGGCGGAGGGGCTGGCGCTGACCCGGCGGGTCGAGATGCCGGCCAATAATCTGATGCTGCTGTTCCGGAAGGTGGGCGGATGAGTCTGTCGAGGACGTACGAGGGTGCCGAGCCCGGCCGGCTGAACAAATTCATGGGCCAGTCCGGCATCTGCTCGCGGCGCGAGGCCGATGCGCTGATCGCCGAAGGGCTGGTCTCGGTCGACGGCGAGGTGGTCACCGACGCGGGGCGCAAGCTGCAGCCGGGGCAGACGCTGACGTTGAACGAGCGGGCCACGGCGGCGCTGGCCGAGGGCGTGACCATCGTGATGCACAAGCCGGTGGGCTATGTCTCGGGTCAGCCGGAGCCCAACAAGCTGCCGGCGGTCCGGCTGGTCACCGACAACAACCGCGTCGGCGAGGGCGTGACGCCGGCGGACGAGGTCTCCCTGCCTCCGATCGGGCGGCTGGACGAGGATTCGCGGGGGCTGCTGCTGCTGTCCTCGGACGGGGTGGTGGCCAAGGCGGTGATCGGGCCCCAGTCGGATCTGGACAAGGAGTATCTGGTCCGGGTGGCCGGGGACGTCACCGAGAAGAAGCTGAAGATCCTGCGCCACGGCCTGATGCTGGACGGGCGGCAGCTGAAGCCGGCCTACGTGAGCCGGATGGAGACGCAGCGGCTGAAATTCATCCTGCGCGAGGGCCGCAACCGGCAGATCCGGCGGATGTGCGAGATGGTCGACCTCGAGGTCACGGATTTGATCCGTGTACGGATCGGTCCACTGAAGCTGGACAATCTGCCGGAGGGGAAGTGGCGGTTGCTGACGGCGGAGGAGCGGGCGGCGCTGGTAGACTCCCCCCCAGAAAAAAACTGAGTCGATCGAGTCTACCGAGTCTACCTCGGGCGCTCAGGCGGTTCGAGTGTCAAAGACCGGAACTGCATCGTAGCAGGCCGGGGCGTCAGAATCGGTCGTAGGGCGTGGCCGCCGACGGCGGAAGCGGACGGACGGCGCTTCGGTCCGGGCCGTCAGGCCGGCGCATAGGTGAGTTCGATCGCCTCATCGCCGATCCGGCGGTGGGAGACGAGGCGTAGCCGCGGCCGGGGTCCGGCGAAGAACGGATCGCCCCGCCCCAGCACGACCGGGTGCAGGCAAAGGCGATACTCGTCGATCAGGCCGAGGTCGGTCAGGCTATGCGCCAGAACCGGACCGCCCACGTAGAGCTCGCCCTCAAGCTCCTGCTTCAGACGGCGGACCACCGCCTCCACGTCGTCCGAAACCAGCGTGGCGTTGGGACCGACCGAGGTCAGGGTGCGCGATACGATCCATTTGGGCTCGCGGTGCCACGCCGCCGCGAACTCGCGCAGGTCGGGGGTCCAGTCGGGATCGTCCTCCTCCCAGTAGCGCATGATCTCGTACAGGCGGCGGCCGTACAGGCTCCCCGCCGAGCCGCGCACCTGCTCGATGAAGTGGCGGAAGAGGACGGCGTCGGGCGCAAACCTGTCGTAATCGACGTAGCCGTCCAGCGAGACGTTCATTCCAAAGACGAGCCGGGCCATCCTGCGATCCCTATCAAGGCCCCCTTACTTCCCGGGCGCCGCAACCGGGGTGAAGTCGACGCGGCGCCGTTCGCGGATCGCCGCGCCCGTGGCGTCGCCCTCGACCAGTTCATAGCCCATCAGGGCGAACACCCGATCGCCGAGGAAGATGGGGCGGGCGTTGCCGTACCAGTCGACGCAGGAGGCCTGGCAGCCGTCGTCGACCCGCGGTCCGGGCGTGGCGTCCAGATGGCCGAAGTCGGAGAGGATGCGGTTCTGGCGCTGCAGGAAGCGCATCTCGGCCGTCCACTGGTTGTCGGCCAGGCGCATGATCGGGAGGCCCAGCAGGCCGAAGGTCGACCGGGCGGGATCGGGGTCGGGCCGGAAGAAGAAGCCGTGGCTGCGTGACTCGGCCTGGCGCGAGTCCGGCACGGTGAAGCCGAAGCCGAGGTAGGGGATGCTGTTGGAGGTCAGGTCGACCGTGGTGAACACCGTCTCGCCGTGGCCGCCGACCAGCAGGGCGTCCTGGCCGAGCTGTTCGATGCGCTGGACGCCGCCGTCGACCTGGAAGGTGAAGGGGTGGCCCGCGCCGTCGAGGCGGGCGGCGATCAGGTGCGACACGCCGGAGTTCCGGGTCCAGTTGTTCAGGCTGTAGAGCAGCCAGCCGTTGACGAAGCGGTTGTGGCCGATGCCGACGTATTCGCCGCCGGGCATGGGGCGGTAGTCCGAGGCCGGAGCGGCCTGCGACCCGTCGCCGAACCGGCTGGTGGGCAGTTGCAGCAGGGCCGGGCTGCCGGCGGCGAACTCGGGCCCCCACATGGCGTCCCCGCCGGTCAGGCTGGCGACGAGGATGTCGAGACGGTTGTTGGCGGCGTCGGGATTGAACGAGAACTGGTCGACCGGCGCGCCCTCGACCTCGACCGCCGCGGGGCGGCCGCCGTCGAGCGGGATGCGATAGAGGAAGCGCCGGTCGTCGCCGTCCTCGCTCCACGACCAGGCCGGGGCGACCCAGACATAGACCGCATTCCGGGAGACGAAGAAGGTCCGGCCGTTCGGCCCCAGCACCACCGTGGCCTCGCAGGACAGCTCGGCGGCGGTCAGGTCGCAGCGGCTGACCGTGTGCATGGCCTCGACCGTACCGGGCCCCTCGGCCCTCAGGGGGGCCGGCATATAGACCTCGGTGGCCTGGGCGATGCGCTGGAAGGACGGCTTTTCGCGGCCGGGCGTCCAGCGGCTGAGCCCCGGCATGTCGGCCAGCGGATCGGCTTCATAGCGGGCGAAATACAGCGGCGTGTAGACCACCAGCCGGTCGCCGACGATGCGCGAGGCGTAGTTGCGGCTGGAGTAGTAGTCGTTGGACTTCAGGTGGTGGGAATCGAGGAAGGCCAGCGAGCCGTCCGGGGCCATGCGGAAGCGGTTGATCTCGGTGCCGCCGCGGTCGTAGCTGAAGCCGACCACGACGATGAGGTCGCCGCGGACCAGCATCTCGTCATACCAGTCGCCGGAGGGATCGACGCCGGGCGGGAAGGCGTCGATCGAATCGATCGCCTTCAGGTCGCCGGCGGCGGTCGAGACGGTGAACAGCCGGCCGCGGCGCAGAA
>NZ_JAVHLH010000165.1 GCF_031082345.1 Brevundimonas sp.
CCGCCGTCGATGCGCACGGCCACGACGATCACGCTCATGACGCCGCTCCGGCCGACGAGGCGCACGCCCCGGTCGAGACTGTCCATCATCACGACGACGATCACCCCGCCGCCTCGCACCACGAGGCCGTCGCTCATGACGCCCATGCGAGCCATGACGACCACGCCCACGAGGTCCACGCCGACGCGCATGTGACCCCCGCCGAGGCCGCGGTCGCCGGAAGCGCCGCCGCCGCCGCCGCGTCTTCGAAACAGCCGGTCTGGAGCGACTCGGGCGACGCCCCGTTCGAGGACGTCGACGCCACGCCCGTCTATGCCCGCGGCGGCAAGAGCCGCAAGAAGGCCAAATCGGGCGGCGGCAACGAGACCTTCGAGATCGTCAAGACGATCTTCTTCGCCCTGTTGATCGCCCTCGTGCTGCGGGTGCTGCTGTTCCAGCCCTTCACCATCCCGTCGGCGTCGATGGAGCCCAACCTCTACGAGGGCGACTACATCGTCGTTTCGAAGTGGAGCTACGGCTATTCGAAACACGCCATCCCGTTCAGCCCGCCGGTGTTCGAGGGCCGCCTCTTCGCCCAGCAGCCCGAGCGCGGCGACATCGTCGTGTTCAAGCTGCCGCGCGACAACCGGACCGACTACATCAAGCGCCTGGTCGGCCTGCCCGGCGACCGGGTGCAGATGATCAACAACGTCCTGCACATCAACGGCGAGCCGGTGCGCGACGTGGTCGTCAGCGGCGAGGACGCGACCAATATGTACGGCATGCCGGTCATCACGGCCCGCGAGACCCTGCCCGGCGGCAAGACCTTCACCATCCAGGACTTCGGCCCCGGCAACCAGGCCGACGACACGCCGGTGTTCGAGGTGCCCGAGGGCTACTATTTCATGATGGGCGACAACCGGGACAACTCGGTCGACAGCCGCTACGGCCCCAACGAAAACGGGGTCGGTCTGGTGCCGGCCGAAAACCTGATCGGCAAGGCCGAGATCATCCTGTTCTCGTGGTCCCCCGGCGCGTCGCTGTGGAACCCCGTCAGCTGGTTCTCGAAGGTCCGTCCGAGCCGGTTCTTCACCGTCCTGAACTGATGGCGGCTGACCGGCGGGCGCAGGCTGTCGCGGCGCTGGCGCGCAACCTCGGCCACGACTTCCGTGATCCGTCCCTGCTCGATCAGGCCCTGACCCACGCCAGCGTGGGGGAGGGGGCGGAACGCGACGCCCGCGGCCGGCCTTTCCTCGACAACCAGCGGATGGAGTTCCTCGGCGACCGGGTCCTCGGCCTGCTGGTCGCCGACCGGCTGATGCGCGACCGGCCCAACGCCGACGAGGGCGAGATGTCGTCCCTGCTGCATGCGCTGGTCGACAAGGCGACCTGCGCCCGGGCCGCCGAGTCGCTGGGCGTCGGCGACGCCATGCGGCTGTCGCCCGGCGAGGCCAAACAGGGCGGCCGCCGTCGCGAGGGCATGCTAGGCGACGCCATGGAGGCGATCCTGGCCGCCGCCTGGCTGGACGGCGGCATCGACGCCGCCCGCGTCGTGTTCGAGCGCGCCTGGGCCGCCGAACTGGCCGCGCCGCCGCGCAGGTCGCTGACCAATCCGAAATCGGCCCTGCAGGAATGGGCGCTGGGGCAGGGGAAACCCCTGCCGACCTACCGGATCGTCGAGCGCACCGGCTCGGATCACGCCCCGACATTCACCGTCGAAGCCAGCGTAGCCGGATATCCGCCCTTGACCGCGCAGGGCCGTTCGCGTCAGGACGCGGAGAAGGCGGCCGCCGTCGGCCTGCTGCAGCGTGAAGGCGTGATTTGACCGAACCCCAAAACCAGCGTGCCGGCTTCGCCGCCATCATCGGCGCGCCCAACGCGGGCAAGTCCACGCTGGTCAATCGCCTGACCGGAACCAAGGTCTCGATCGTCACCCAGAAGGTCCAGACCACCCGTTTCCCCGTGCGCGGCATCGCCATGGAAGGCGACGCCCAGATCGTGCTGGTCGACACGCCCGGGATCTTCACTCCGCGGCGCCGGCTGGATCGCGCCATGGTCGCCTCGGCCTGGGGCGGGGCCGACGACGCCGACGTGGTCGTGCACCTGATCGACGCGGCCTCGCACATCGCCGCCGAGGGCAAGGAGGGCCAGGCGGCCGACCGGCGCTCGGCCGAGGACACCGAGACCATCATCGCCGCGCTCAAGGCCGCGGGGAAACAGGTCATCCTGGCCCTGAACAAGATCGACGGCATGCGCCGCGACACCCTGCTGGCCCTGTCGCAGCGGCTGTTCGAAACCGGCGTCTATTCCGAGGTCTATATGATCTCGGCCCTCAGCGGCGACGGCGTCGACGACCTGAAGAAGCGCCTCGCCCGGGCCATGCCCCCCGGGCCGTGGCTGTATCCGGAAGACCAGTCCGCCGACGTGCCGATGCGCGTCCTGGCCGCCGAGATCACCCGCGAGAAGGTCTATCTGCGCGTCCACGAGGAACTGCCCTATTCGGCGGCGGTGGAGACCACAGCCTTTGAGGACCGGCCCGACGGCTCGGCCCGCATCGAACAGACCATCTATGTCGAGCGCGAAAGCCAGCGGCCCATCGTGCTGGGCAAGGGCGGACAGACGCTGAAATGGATCGGCCAGAAATCGCGCGAGGAGCTGATGGAGCTGCTCGACCGCCCTGTGCATCTGTTCCTGACGGTCAAGGTCGACCCGAAATGGCAGGACAGCCGCGCCCTCTACGCCCAGTTCGGGCTGGATTACGACGTCTAGGCGGGTGTTCCACGTCCCCAGACACTCGGGCGGCCATCCCCGCCTGGCGATGGCCGTCCTCGCCGCCCTGTTCATTCTCGCCGCCGGCCTGGTCGCCTGGGCGACCGTCCGGCCCGTGCCGGAAGCCCCGGCCCCGGAACCCCTGCCGCCGCGGCCGCCGCTGGTCGTGGTCCAGGACCTGCCGCAACTGACCGAACAGCTGGAGCGCTGGGGCGGTTCGGGCGCCTTCACCGGCGGGGTGCTGGTGGCCAGGGGCGACCAGGTGTTGTTCCGCCAGGTCTATGGCGAGGCCGACCGCAGCCTCGGCCAGCCGCTGGCGCTGGATTCCCGCTTCCGCCTCGCCTCGGTCAGCAAACAGTTCACCGCCGCCGCCATCCTGCGCCTGCAGGACGAGGGCGTGCTGTCGGTCGATGACCCCTTATGCCGCTGGGTCGATCCCTGTCCGGAAGCCTGGGCGCCGATCCGGCTGCACCACCTGCTGTCGCACACCTCGGGGGTGCCCGACCTGATGGCCCGTCCCGGCTGGGGCGTCCGCCGGGTCACCGCCGCCACGCCGGACGAATTGACTGCCGAGTCAGCGCAGTACCGCCTGCAGTTCCCACCGGGAACGAAGATTCGCTACAACAACGCCGCCTACAACCTGCTCGGCCATGTGGTGCAGCAGGCCAGCGGTCTGCCGTTGCGGGACTATCTGCGGGACGCCTTCTTCGCGCCGCTCGGCATGGCCGACACCGGCTATGAGGACGACGCCTCCGGCGTGGTCATGGGCTACGCCAACCTGGGCGGTCCGCCTTCGCCGCAGCCGAACCACAACGTCAGCATCATCTTCGCGGCCGGGGCCCTGTATTCGACGCTCGACGATCTGCTGGTCTGGAACCGCGCCCTCCACGGCGGCGGGCTGCTGAGCCCGGAGAGCTATGCGCAGATGATCGCCGACCACGCCCCGGCCGACACCCCCGACGAACGGGGCCGTCCGCGCCGCGACTGGGGCTACGGCCTGTTCACCAACAGTCTGGGACGGCAGGTGCGGCCCGACTTTCTTGATCGCCAGATCTACCACACCGGCAGCTGGTCAGGCTTCCGCAACCTGATCACCCACCAGCCGGACGGGGACGTGACGGTGATCGTGCTGTCGAACAATTTCCATCAGCGCGAGGCGGTCTTCCTGCTGTCCCAGCAGGGCATGGCCGAGGCGCTGGGGCGGCCGTTCCCGACCGCCATGAACCGCTAGCCGCGGTCGCCTCAGGGCCGCATCGAGCCGGTGTCGACGAACCGCTGGTGCCAGGACAGGGCCTCGTTCAGCAGGGTCGGGGACTGCAGGCCGTAGGATCCCTTCATCGCCCGGTCGTAATAGTCCTTCAGGGCGTCGCGATAGTCGGGGTGGGCGCAGTTGGGGATGATCACCGCCGCGCGCTGCTTGGGCGACAGGCCGCGCAGGTCGGCCAGGCCCTGTTCAGTGACGAGGACCTGGACGTCCTGGGTGATGTGATCGACATGGCTGGCGTGGGGGACGATGGCCGAGATCTTGCCGCCCTTGGCCGTCGACGGGGTCATGAATATGGACAGGAAGGCGTTGCGGGCGAAGTCGCCCGACCCGCCGATGCCGTTCTGCATCCGCGACCCCATGATGTGGGTCGAATTGACGTTGCCGTAGATGTCGGCCTCGATCAGGCCGTTCATGGCGATGCAGCCGAGTCGGCGGATCAGTTCGGGATGGTTCGATATCTCCTGCGGCCGCAGGATGATCCGGTCCCGGAATTCGGCCATCCGTTCGTTCAGGTCGGCCGCCGCCTCCGGGCTCAGCGAGAAGGCGGTGGCCGAGGCGACCCTGAGCTTGCCGCTGTCCAGCAGGTCCAGCATGCCGTCCTGGATGACCTCGGTATAGGCGGTCAGGTCCTCGAACGGGGCGTCGATCAGGCCGGTCAGAACGGCGTTGGCGATATTGCCGACCCCGGACTGCAGCGGCAGCAGGGAGGCCGGCAGCCGGCCGACCTTCACCTCATGCGACAGGAATTCCAGCAGGTGGCCGGCGATCGCCACGGCCGCCTCGTTCGGCGGCGCGAACGGCGCGTTGCGGTCGGGCGCATGGGTCTCGACCACGGCGACGACCTTGGCCGGATCACAGCGGAAGGTCGGCTGGCCGATGCGGTCGTCGGCGCGCACCAGCGGAATCGGCACGCGGCCCGGCGGCAGGGCGGTGCCGTAGTAGATGTCGTGCATCCCCTCCAGCGCCGGGTTCTGCCAGGAGTTGACCTCGAGGATCACCTGATCGGCCCGGTCCAGCCAGGTCTTGTTGTTGCCGACCGAGGAGGACGGGATCAGGGTTCCATCCTCGCGGATGCCCGAGACCTCGATCACCGCCGTCTCCAGCGGTCCGAGGAAGCCCTGCCACGCCATCGGCGCCACCTGGCTCAGGTGCATGTCGAGATATTCCATCTCGCCGCGATTGATCTTCTCGCGGGCGATGGGGTCGGAGTTGTAGGGCAGGCGGAATTCGATGCCGTCCGCCTCGGCGAGCGCGCCGTCCAGCTCCGGCCCGGTCGAGGCGCCGGTCCAGACCTTGAGCCGGAACGGGGCGCCCCGGGCATGTTCGGCCTTGATGCGGGCGGCGAGGGCCGGGGCGATGAGCTTGGGATAGCCCGCGCCGGTGAAGCCGCTCATGCCCACCGTGCTGTTCGGCGGGATCAGGGCGGCGGCATCCTCCGCGCTCATGATCTTCGACTGCAGGGCGGCGGAGCGGATGCGTGCGGAGGTCATGGACCCGATCTATGCCCCGGACTCCGTGGTGACCAGCCCGGAAGACTGCGTAGACCGGCGGGCCTTCAGCCCTCGCGCGCCCAGCGCTCGCGCCGCGCCAGCTCGGCCTCGCTCGGCTCTGTTTCTTCGAACGTGCCCGTCGGCGGCGGCTGGTCGGTCCGCTCGTATGTGTGGGCTGCCACGCCCGACCCGTTCTGGCGGGTCTTCGTCAGCGACCAGGCCCGGGGCCGCGAGCCGCCGTCGAACACCCGCTTGCCCTTGCCCAGGATGATGGGGAAGGTCAGCAGGGTCAGCTGGTCGATCAGGTCGTGGGCCAGCAGGGTGTGGATCACCTCGCTCGATCCCTGGATCAGCAGGTCGCGGCCTTCCGTGGCCTTCAGCGCGCGCACCGCCTCGGCGAGGTCGCCCTCCAGCCTGTGGCTGCGGGACCAGGTCAGGGGCGTCTCCGGTCCGGCCGCGACGTATTTGTCGATGGCGTTGAAGGTGCGGGCCATCTCGTCGTCGCGGTACGGCCAGTAGCCGGCGAAGATCTCATAGGTCCGGCGGCCCAGCAGCAGGTCGTAGTCCCGGCCCATGGCCTCGTCCATCAGCCCGCCCGCCGCCTCGTCGAAGAAGGGCCAGACCCAGCCCCCGAAGGCGAAGCCGCCGGTCGTGTCCTCGGTGGGGCCGCCGGGCGCCTGCATGACGCCGTCGAGACTGACGAAGGTGGCGGTTCTGATCCTGCGCATGGTCGCTACTCCTTCTTCGGGGCCTTGGTCGAGTCGCCGAGGTCGGCGTTCAGATCGAGGGCGGCGCGGGTCAGGGCGGTGACGATCTCCGGATCGATGACGTCGCCCTCCACGAGGCTGAGCGACGCCATCTCGTACTGGCCGCCGGGCTTCAGCCGCGGCTCCAGATCGCGCAGCCGCTGGCCGCGCCAGAAGCCCAGCAGCACCCGCCGGCCCTCGGCCCGTATCAGGGCGACCGGACCGTTCGACAGGTAGACGAGATGACCCCATTTGATCA
>NZ_JAVHLH010000166.1 GCF_031082345.1 Brevundimonas sp.
TCAACACAGGGGCGAACCTCCTCGCCTTCATCACTCAGCACCTCGGCCAGCTTTTCACCGGGTTTCAGGCCGCTGAATTCGATCATGATATCCACGTCCGGGACCTTGCCGCTAAGCTCTATCATCTGGCGGGCCAGGTCGGCGATCCGGACCGGCTCGCCCATCTCCAGCAGGAATTTGCGCGGCCGACCCGCCGGAGTGCCAGCGCCGATGGCGGCGCTGTGGAGAACCAGCTGAACCGCCTCCGGTATGGTCATGAAGAACCGGTTCACCTCCGGATGGGTGACAGTGACGGGTCCCCCGCGTGCGATCTGGTCACGGAAAATCGGCACCACCGAGCCCGCCGAGCCGAGGACGTTGCCGAAGCGCACCGCGGTCATCCGCGTGTCGCCGCCGAGAGCGAGGTCCAGGAGAGATTCCGCGACCCGCTTGGTGGCTCCCATCACGTTGGTCGGGGCCACGGCCTTGTCGGTCGAGATCAGAACAAATTGGTCCACGCCGTGGGCCACGGCGGCCTGCACCACGTTCCAGGTGCCCTGCACATTGGTCAGGACCCCCTCGGCGGGGTTGTTCTCGACGAGGGCGACGTGCTTCAGGGCGGCGGCGTGGAAAACTATGTCCGGCCGTTCGGCGCTGAACACCTCCGCGATGCGGTCGGCGTCGCGGACGTTCGCCAGGATGGCCCGGCGGCCGGCTTCCGCCCGGGTGCGCTCAAGTTCGCGGTCGATCTCGAAGAGCAGGAACTCGGAATGATCGACCATGCTGAGGTGGGCGCAACCGAGCGCCAACAACTGGCGGCAGAGTTCCGAGCCGATGCTTCCGCCGGCTCCGGTAACCAACACCCGGCGGCCGGAGACGAGGTTGCGTATTGGCGCAGCATCCAGGGCGATCGGCTTGCGAGGCAGAAAATCCTCGAGCGGGATTTCCTTGAGTTCATTCTCGGCCCCGGGAGCGCCGCCGATCTCGGCCAGGCTTTGGGGTTTGAGAAGCGTATGTCCCGCACTGCGGAGCTCGCCGATCCGCTCGGTCGAGAAGCCATAAGCCTGAACCGGATCGTCCAGAAACACTATGGCGTGAGGCGCCGCGCCTCGCCCGGTCAAGCCGCTGTGGGCTGGAACCCAGGTAGACAGGCTGGCGATGAAGGGCACTCCGTGCAGGCGGAGACCAACCTCGTCGGGATGGGGAGTGACGATGCCGACTGGCTGATACGAGGTATGCGGATCACCCTGAAGCATCCTCAACTGGCGGTCGGCCGCCGCCATCGAACCGACAATCAGCAGCGGCGTACGATCTGTCGCCGGGCGCGGCCACCAACTAGGCAGGAAGTGGGCCGCCAGGCCCGGATCGTGTGGCAGGCGCCAGACCATGCGGAAGCCGACAAGCAAGGCCAGGCTCACCAGCCAAGCCAGGGGCAATACCGACCGAGGCAGTTCCACGCCACGATCAAGGAAGAAGATCAGTCCGAGGAAAACGCCGGTCGTAATCGTGACGTTGCCGACCAGGCCCACGACTTCGCGCATGGAGGCGAAGCGCCAGGCCGAGCGTTCTGACTGAAAGACAATCTCGGTTCCCGCGCCGATGCACGCATACAGTGCGGCCCAACCCACCACACGCACCGCGTCCGGGTTTGTCAGCCACCACTCAAGGGGCAGGGCGCGCCGCAACTCATAGGCGAGCACAAAACCCAGAAACAGCAGACCGATGTGAAGGCAGAATTTGACTGCCCATGCCAAGGTCAAGCCGGCTGGCGCCGCGGTTCTGGCAGTACCCGTCATAGAACTCTCGATGGTGAGGGCAATCCATACCCAGCAACGGGATCGCTTAGCCCTAGCCTGTGCGTCAGGCACCGCCCTCTGGCAGAATCCGAAACAATTGGCAAACGCACACATGGCTCAAACGGACAGCGCTCAAGCGGACAGCGCGTCATGCGGCCCGCCCGCTACCGAGAGCTTCAACGGCGGCTCCAAACACTGGCGTGACGTGTCCGCTGCAGCGGACAGTCCGAGGACACATCCCCGTGGCCGGCCCAAGGAGCCGCCCGGGCAAACGCCCTGTTGACCGCCGGCGCTTGGTGCTGGACAAGGGCACCGGCGCGTCCCTGTCCAGGTCTGTTCAGGGCTGCGCAACCCGTTCTGCGTCCCTGTGTTTCACCCGGCGGTTTCGTCGGCCCGCTTTTTCCGAGGTGTATTGCCCGTGATGCGCGTTTCTCTGCTTTTGACAGCCCTTCTGGCCGTCCTGCTCGCCGGCTGCGGGGGGCCGCGCATGGATGTCGCCGCGATGACTGCAGCGCAGCCGGTCGATCTGCAACCGGTCGGGACGGAAGTCGAACTCGCCGCTGAGTACCGCATTGGCGTGGGCGACCAGCTCGACGTCACCGTGTTCCAGGTTGAGGACTTGTCGTTCGAAGAACTGGTGGTCGATACGTCGGGCAACATCAACATGCCCCTGATCGGCGCCGTCCGGGGCGCGGGGCGCACCGCCGGCGAGATGTCCGCCGATATCGCAGCGCGGTTGGCGGCGCGGTATCTGCGCGATCCCCAGGTGACCGTCACGGTCAAGGAGGCCGCCAGCCAGAAGATCACCGTAGACGGGGCGGTCACCAAGCCAGGCGTTTATGAGATGCGTGGATCGAGCTCTCTCCTCCAGGCTGTGGCCATGGCGGAGGGGCCTACGGGCGTGGCGGACCTGACCAAGGTCGCCGTATTCCGTACAATCGCTGGTCAGCGGTCAGTCGCCGTGTTTGACCTCGCGGCCATCCGGCAAGGTCGGGCTTCCGATCCGGAGGTGTTCGGCGATGACGTCATCGTGGTTGACACCTCACGCCTCAACTCCGCGCTGCGTGGTCTGGTCAACGCGATTCCCGCCCTGGCTGTTTTCCGGCCGTTCTAGGGGCCGGCAGGCCGAGGGATGGGCCGACCCCGGCGCTCCGATTTACGCATGCCTGCGGGGCCACGAGAATGTCGAGATTTCGGGTGCGTGTCAGCAGGCTTTGCGATATCAGCCCGAATTGTTTGAGCGCGGCCAAGGCCGCAAAGCGTAATGGAAAGCATGATGCTGGGCGACAACTCCTTCGCTGACGAACGCGGCGCTCGGCCAACCCTGGCGGTCGGCGCCTCCGCCGATGCGTCGGTCAATGCTCCTTCCGGGGTCTGGGCCGAGAACCGCGACGGTGCGCAGGTTCTGGATTTGGCGGTGTACTGGCGTTTGGCGCTCAAACACCGCATTCTGATCCTCGGCTGCTTTTTTGGCGCATTGGCTGTCGGCACGGCGCTGACGCTCCTCATGACGCCCATCTACACGGCCCAGGCGACCTTGCAGATCGATCGGGAGGCTGCCCGGGTTTTCAACTCTGAGTCTGTGGCTCCCAGTGAAAGCCTGATTCAGGGCGAAGAATTTTTCCAGACGCAGTACGGCCTCCTCCGCAGCCGGTCGCTGGCGGAACGGGTCATTGAAACCCTGGGTCTGGCGAGTTCCGACGAAGCGCTGAAATCTATCGGCGTTGAAGCTCCGCAGGCCTCGGGCACCGCCGCCAGTGCGGCCGAGAAGCGCCGGGCCGCAGCCCTTGAAGCCTTGCAGGAAAATCTCAGCGTTTCGCCCGTCCGCGGCTCGCGCTTGGTGGCGATTGGCTACGACAATCCCGATCCGGTGGTCGCGGCAAGAATCGCCAATGGATTCGCCGAGAACTTTATTCAGGCCAATCTGGATCGAAAGTTCGAAAGCTCCTCCTACGCCCGCGAGTTTCTGGAGGAACGTATCGCGCAGACCAAGGACCGGCTTGAATCCGCCGAACGACAGTTGGTCGCCTATGCCGCCAACCAGCAAATCATCAACATCAGCGAAGCCGACGAAGGGGGGGAGTCCGGCGGGGCCAGCCGGTCACTGACCTCGAACAACCTTGTCGCCCTGAATGCGGCGCTCGGGAAAGCGCGCGCCGACCGGGTCGCGGCGGAAGAACGGTGGCGGTCGGCCCGCACAGCGCCTCTGATGACGCTGCCTGAAGTGTTGCAGAACCCCACGATACAGCGACTGATAGAACAGCGGGCGATCCTCGACGCGTCGTATCAACAGAAGCTCAGCGTTTATCAGCCGGACTACCCGGAAATGGTGCAGCTCAAGGCCCAGATCGAAGAGGCCGAGGGACAGATCCAGACCATCGCCGGCAATATCCGGAGTTCGATCCAGAACCAGTACGAGATCGCCGCCAACCAGGAGCGTTCCCTTCAGGCGCAGGTGACCGGATTGACCGGGGACGTGCTCGATCTGCGGGATCGCTCCATCCAGTACAACATCCTGCAACGGGAGCTCGACACGACCCGCACCCTGTATGAGGGCTTGCTGCAGCGCTACAAGGAAGTCGGAGTAACGGGCAACATAGCGGCGAACAACATCTCGATCGTCGACCTGGCGTCTCCGCCGGAGAGGCCGTCAAAGCCCAATCTGTTGGTGAATGTCATCCTCTCGGCGCTCCTCGGACTGGGCTTGGGTGTGGTCGCGGCCCTGGTGCTGGAAGCCCTTGACGAGACTGTAGCGACGCCGGACGACGTCGAGAGCAAGCTGGGTATTCCGGTGCTCGGCGTCATCCCGCTGCTGGAGAAAGGGCAGACGACGACCGCCGCATTGGCGGACATCCGATCAGGCTTCTCTGAGGCTTACTATTCCCTGAGAACCGCACTCCAGTTCTCGACCCCCGAAGGCGCACCGACCAGTTTGTTGGTGACCAGCGCCCGACCCGCCGAAGGCAAATCGACCACGGCCTTCGCGATCGCCGTTAACCTTGCCCGGATCAACAAACGGGTTCTGCTGGTCGATGGCGACCTTCGCAATCCGTCGATGCACCGCGTCGTCGGCGTCGAGAACGAGCGAGGCATGAGCAATCTGCTCTCGGGCGCCGCTGACCTTGCTGCAGTGGCTCAGCGCACGAGCCAGGAAAACCTGTTCTTCATCCCCTGCGGTCCGCTTCCGCCCAACCCGGCCGAACTGTGGGGCGGCGATCGACTGCGCCACATCCTGGCTGAGGCCCGCAACAGTTTTGACCACGTGGTCATTGACGGCCCTCCCGTACTCGGCTTCGCGGACTCGCCCTTGCTGGCGGCATCCGTGAGCGGCGTCGTGTTCGTGGTGGAGTCACGCGGCACGCGTCGCGGCCAGGCGCGCGGCGCCCTGCGACGCCTCAAGGTCGGCCACGCCCATCTCGTGGGAGTGGTGCTGACCAAGTTCAGCACCAAGAGCACCTCTTATGGCGGGTACGACTACGCGTACGACTACAAATACGGGTCAGAGCCGGCGCCCG
This sequence comes from Brevundimonas sp., assembly GCF_031082345.1. Taxonomy (GTDB): domain Bacteria; phylum Pseudomonadota; class Alphaproteobacteria; order Caulobacterales; family Caulobacteraceae; genus Brevundimonas. Next base: position 5,291 of record NZ_JAVHLH010000166.1, read on the forward strand.
AACCCAGCGAGCGCAAGAAGGGCAAACAGGGTTGAGAGAACGGGCCGCTTCCTCCGGTCAACCGCGAAGGCCCCGGGTCGCGTCCATAGCTCCCTATGCCTTTACTGTCGGAGCTGTCCTCCTGGGTTGGCAGATCGCTATTCAGCCGGTTGTGATGCGGGCGCCGGTTGGAGCCGCCATCAGGATCGCTCCAGGATCGCCGCAGGTCCTGCAGAGGGCCGCCGAGGCGGAACTGGCCGCGGGGCGAACTGACAACGCCGCCGCGCTCGGTCGTGACGCCCTCGCCCGTTCACCGTTTGATGTTCGCGCGCTGAGGACAGTCGGCCTTGCAGAGGCCCAGGCCGGCCGCCGCGACGCTGCAGACGAGATTCTCACGCTCGCGGGGAACTGGAGCCTGCGCGACGATCCCGCCCACGCCTGGCTCGTGGAACACCGGCTGCGAGCTGGCGATTACTCTTCGGCCTTTGCTCACGCTGACACGCTGGCGCGGCGGCGTGTGGATATCCATCCCCAGATCTTCGAACTGTTCTCTGTCGCAGCCGCGGCAGACCCGAAGCGAGTTTTGCCGGTGCTGGCGCGGCTGCTGGTTGCCGACCCGCCCTGGCGGTCGGCCTATCTGTCGAGCCTCAACACGACAACTGAGGGTCTCCTGACAGCAGGCAACCTCGCTATCCTCCTGCAGTCCAGCCCCACGCCCTTCACAAATGCAGAGCTGCAGCGGTTCTACGGGCAATCGTTTGAAAGGGGACAGGTTGATCTCCTCGTTACTGTAAGGACTCGCCTGAATCGCCCGCGTGCCGACTCGGCTGTAACCAACGGCGGCTTTGATGACCCGACCGCGCCAGCCCCCTTCCAGTGGACATTGATCCAGAAGGCCGGCGCAGTCGCACAGATCATTGGGGATGACCTTGATCGGGGGGATCCGGCCCTCCGCGTCGAATATGATGGCTATTCAACAGCCGACATCGCCCAGCAACGGACGTTCCTGTCGGCAGGCCGATACCGTTTCCGCGCGGAGTCGAGAATCGAGGCGGGAGAACCGGCCGGGCGGATGGAGTGGGTCATCACCTGCGCGACGGGCGACGCCAGGCTTGCTTCCGTGCCCGCAGTACCCGGCCTGGGCGCCGATGGCGGCGCCTGGACAACCTCGACTGTAGACTTTTCGGTATCGGCGGCCTGTCCCAGTCAGTTGCTCGAACTGCGGGGGCTGCCCCGGG
>NZ_JAVHLH010000167.1 GCF_031082345.1 Brevundimonas sp.
ATCGACTCGGCGCGGGTCGCGAACGCCTTGGCCGAACGCGAGCCGCGCCTCCGCCCCGTCGCCGCGCGGCCGGACCTGCAACCTTGCGTGCGGATGGACGAGGCGGTGCGCGACAGTCCCTCCTGGCCGGCGGGCGGGGCCGTCGCCGGCGCCGCCTATGGCGAGATGTTCGCGGCGCTGGCGCCCGATCAGGCGGAGGCGGCGCGGCGGCGCGGGCTCGACATCGGTCTCAGCCGGGCCCTGTGCCGCGTGAACTGGCACGCCGACGTCACGGACGGCGTCCGGATCGGCCGGGCCGTCTATGAGCAGGCCGCGACCACGCCCGAATTTTCGGCCGATCTGGAGGCCGCGCGGGCCGAGGTCGCCGCCGCCCGGGTCGAAGGCCTGACCAACCCCGCCTGCGCGGCCGAGCGCCGGGCTCTGGGACCTATGCCGGCCGCGGGCTGACCAGCGAGCCGTACAGGTCGGTGCGACGGTCGCGGAAGAAGCCCCAGGCGGCGCGGTGGCGGTCGATGTAGTCGAGGTCGAAGGTGTGGACCAGCGCCCCCTCCTCCTCGCGGCCGAAGCTCTCGACCAGGTCGCCGCGATGGTCGGCGATGAAGGACGAGCCGTAGAAGACCTGTCCCGCCTCGTTGACCCGTTCATGGCCGATGCGGTTGGCGCCGACCACGGGCACGACATTGGACACGGCGTGGCCCTGCATGGCGCGGCGCCACGGGTCGGCGGTGTCCAGCTCCTTGTCATGCGGCTCCGAGCCGATGGCGGTCGGATACATCAGCACCTCGGCGCCCTGCAGCATCATCGCCCGGGCGGTTTCGGGGTACCACTGGTCCCAGCAGATGCCGACGCCGATGCGGCCGTGGCGGGTGTTCCAGACCTTGAAGCCGGTGTCGCCGGGCCGGAAATAGTATTTTTCCTGATAGCCGGGGCCGTCAGGGATGTGGCTCTTGCGATAGACGCCCATGGCCGAGCCGTCGGCGTCCAGCATGACCATGGAGTTGAAGTAGTGCGGCCCCTCGCGCTCGAAGATCGAGACGGGGATGGCGACGCCCAGTTCGGCGGCCACGGGCTGGAGGGCCGTGACGCAGGGGTGCTCGCGCCACGGATGGGCGGTGGCGAACCACTTCTCTTCCTGGCTGACGCAGAAATACGGCCCCTGGAACAGTTCCGACGGCAGGATGACCTGCGCGCCCCTGCCCGCGGCTTCGCGGACCAACTGGATGGTCTTGTCGATATTCGCCTGCAGGTCCTCACCATACGAGGTTTGCAGGGCGGCGACGGAGATTGTGCGGGCCATCAGGCGGGCTCCTGCTGGGAGATGCAGTGGAACGACCCGCCGCCGCTGAGAATGGCGATGGAGGGAAGCGTGATGATCTCACGGTCCGGGAGCACCGTCTTCAGTCCCTGACAGGCCAGGTCGGCGGCGCGGGCGTCGCCATAGGTCGGCACGATCACCGCGCCGTTGGCGATGAGGAAATTCATGTGGCTGGCGGGCGCCGGACGCCCGTCCCCGTCGTCGACGAAGCCGGGCGACGGCAGGCGCAGCAGCTTCAAGGATGCTCCGGTCGCGTCTGTCATCTGCGACAGCGCCCGCGCCACCGCGTCATAGACGTCGTCGTTCGGGTCATTGCGTCCCCAGGCGATCGGGCACGCCACCACCCCAGGCGCGACGAAGCGGGCCAGGTTGTCGACGTGGCCGTCGGTATGGTCGTTGAGCAGGCCGTCGCCCAGCCACAGCACCTTGCGGGCGCCGAGCGAGGCGGTCAGCGCGGTTTCCGCGGCGGCTTCGGTCCAGTCGGGGTTGCGGTTGGGGTTCAACAGGCACTGGCGGGTGGTCAGGATCGTGCCCCGCCCGTCGTGGTCCAGCGCCCCGCCCTCGAGGATGAAGTCGTGGCGATCCAGAGGCGTGCCCGAGGCCTTGCCGATCTGCGTGGCGACGGTGTCGTCATGCTCCAGTTCGTACTTTCCGCCCCAGCCGTTGAAGCGGAAGGCGGCGGCCCGGGCCGAGCCTTCGCCGAAGATCGGGCCGGTGTCGCGCAGCCAGATGTCGCCGAAGCGGCCGTCGATCACCTCGACGCCGTCGACGCCTGCGAAGCGCGTCCGGGCGTCGGCCAGGGCCTCGTCCTTTCCGACCAGCAGCTTCACCCGTTCGCGCCCGGGGCCGGCGAGGGCGCGGACCAGCGCCTCGACCTCGGCCTGCGCCGGCTCAAGATTGTCCTCCCACAGCTCGGCATGGCTGGGCCAGCCGACCCACATGGCGCGATGCGGCGACCATTCGGCGGGGACGGGGGTGTTCATGGGCGGGCGATTCCTGGAGGGCGGCGCACGGGTCAGCCGCGCCAGATAGACATCCTGCCCCCCGACTTCAACGCGCGGCGGTCAGGGGGCTGACCGACGCCGGATGGTCTGATGGCCGGGCTGGCCGAAATCGTCGGCCGCTTATGGTCCAAATCGCGTCGAACTGGTCGCCGTGAGAACAAAAGAAAGGGGGCGGCCCGTCGCCGGACCGCCCCCGATCTGTCTTGCCGTGCGCGGGACCTAGTAGGCCATGCGCAGGGTGGCCATCCAGGTGCGCGGAGCGCCGATCTGGGCGAACGGGCGGCTGTAGCCCGGCTGGCCCGGCGTGGCCGAGGTACGGGTGCCGAGGCCGCCGTAGTATTCCTCGTCGAACACGTTGGTGACGTTGAACTGCAGATAGGTGCCTTCGTAGCCCATCGGCGCGAAATCGACGCGGGCGTCGAGGTCAACGATGGTGAAGGCGTCGTCGCGCAGGTCGTTCACGTCGGTGATCCAGCGTTCGCCGGTGTACTTGGCCTGGACGCCGGCCGAGAACATCTCGTTGAACTCGTAGCTGGCGCGAGCCGAGAACATCATGTCCGGCGTCTCGACCAGTTCCTTGCCGGCCGTGGCGGCGATGGCGCCGCCGCTGTTCAGGACGTAGTCGTCCTGCAGTTCGCTATCCAGGAAGGAGGCCGAGGCGTAGAGGCTGAGGGCCTCCACCGGCGACCAGCCCACCGAGGCCTCGATGCCCTGCAGTTCGACCGAACCGACGTTGCGGTCGACGAAGGTCGCCAGGTCTTCGTCGAAGGTGTTGACGATCCGGTTGTCGTAGTTGGTGCGGAAGCCGGCCACCGAGGCGACCAGCGTCGACGAGGTGTAGCGGTAGCCGATGTCGAAGGTCTGGGTCTCTTCCGGCACGACGTTCGGGTTGCCGACCGAGCCGTCCGCCAGACGACGCACGATGTAGAGGCTGTCCGTGCGCGGGGCCGACAGGCTTTCGGCGTAGCTGCCGTAAACCGAGTGGCCTTCGCCGAAGCGGTAGGTGGCGCCCAGGTTCGGCAGGATGTCGTCATACTTCACCGTGCGCGAATAGGGCGCGATGAAGACGGTGTTGCCCTGGGAGGCGAAGCGGACATCGCCGAACGGGATGGCGCCGCCGCCGGTGAAGGTCGTCAGCGGGGTCTCGGTGGTGCAGCGGACGCTGGACGACGAGTTCCGGGAATAGCAGTACTGATTCAGTTCCCGCTCGAAGAAGGGCGCGCGGATGCCGATGTTGACGGTCAGGGCGTCGTCCATGAACTGGCCGCGGTATTCCAGCGAGAACTGGTTCAGCGAGGCGATCGACTTGCGGTCGCGCGACTGCAGATTGTAGCCGTCGAGGTTGACGACGCGGTTGGCTTCGTCATTGCGGCCGCCGAACCAGTCGACGAAGCGCGGGTTGGACGGATCGTCGAAGTTGACGAAGCCATACTGGCCGTACTGACGGTGACGGCCCCAGTCGAGCGCATAGGCGGCGCGCAGGCGGTGGTCGTCGTTCAGGTCCCAGATCAGCGAGGTGTTGAGGCCATAGCGGTGGGTGTTGGTGTTCGACGGCGTCATGACCCGGACGCGGTCCAGGGTGTCGCCGTCGCCGTTCAGGTCGACGCCGCCGGCCGCGAACGAGCCGCGCAGCAGGGCGTCGGTCTCGGACAGAACCGCCTGCTGGGTGCCGCCGTTGGCCAGGACGTACTGGAACGACGGGTCAACCGTCAGGACCAGGCCGTCCATCAGGGTGAAGCGCGAGTTGCCGCGGATGTTGCCGGTGTTCGACGGGTTGACGCGCAGGCCGTAGAAGCCCGTGCCGTTGGTGTCATTGTCGGCCACGCCGGTGCGGAAGGTCGGGGCGGTGTAGGTGGTGTCGAAGTCGATTTCCCAGCCGCGCGGGTCGGTCTCAACCGCGTCCACGCAGACGATGGTCTGGGCGACGTCGCAGAAGCCGGTGGCCGTGCGCAGGCTCGGGCCGTTGTAGTTGTTGTTGCGGTTCTCGTTGTAGTGACCCGACAGGGCGACGAAGTCGCCGTTGTCGCCGAGCGGCTGGTAGATGCGGGCGTTGTACTGCTGCTTATCCAGATCGCCGAGGCCCTTGAACTTGTCATAGTCCTGGAAGGAGGCGGCGAACCAGGCCGAGGTGCCCCAGGGACCGAACTCGCCGGTGTCCATCAGGAACATGAAGCGGCGGTAGTCGAAGTCGCCGAAGGAGGCCTGGCCCCAGCCGCCGAACTCGCGGGCCGGACGGCGGGTCATGTAGTTGATGGTGCCGCCGGTGGCCGAGGCCGTGGGGCTGTCGACGTCGGTGGTGCCGGTGTTGACCGAGGCGCGCTCGATCAGTTCCGGGTCCAGCTGCTGGTTGGTGTAGGTGGCGTAGTTGCCCGTGTCGTTCAGCGGAATGCCGTCGAAGGTCAGCGAGACGCGGTTGCCGTCGAAGCCGCGCAGACGGATGTTGCCGCCCGACGAGCCGTAGGGGTCGGCGTTGGTGAAGCTGAGGCCCGGCGTCAGGTTCAGGGTCTGCAGGATGGTCTGACCGGCGGCCTGGGTGGAGATGAACTCCTGATTGATGGTGTTCCGCGTCTTGGCGACGGTCTCGGCGACCGCCAGGCCGTCGATGTCGCGCGGCCCGCGCTGACCGGTGACGACGACGGTGTCGACTTCCGTGGCTTCAGCCGCGGTCGTGCCCGACGATTGGGCGGAAGCGGCGCCGGCGGCCAGGAAGCCGGTGAAGAGGGCGGTCGTCGCCCAGAACACGCGTTTGCGGTTCGTCATTGTCATCTATCCCCGATGAAGAAAGAGCGCGTGCGCTCGGCGTCCGGCGGCAGCCGGCTGAAATCCCGCTCCCTCTACGGGCCCCGTCGGAAAGTGGGACGACATTCGTGTGACAGTGAGATGACAGCCGGGGTCGGTGGCGCGGGAGACACACCGTTGTGGGCGGATCGCCTGTGGATGGCTCTGTCCTGACCCGTCGCTAGGCCGCCGCGGCGCCCCAAACGGCCCGGAGGCGCTCCGTTCTTCCGCAGAACCGGCTGTAGCCGGCGTAGCGGACCGGATTGCGGCGGGCGAAGTCCTGATGCGAGGCCTCGGCCGGCCAGAATCGGACCGCATCGCGAACGGGCGTGACGAACCGGGCCGCTCCAATTCGGCCTGCCGCCGCGCGGCGCGAGGCCTCCGCCGCCGGCCTCTGGGCCGGGCTGGCGAAGACCGCGGTCGCATAGGACGGCCCCTGGTCGCAGAACTGTCCGTCCGGATCGGTAGGGTCGATGGTCAGCCAGAAGCGGTCCACCAACTGGCGATAGCTCACACGGGCCGGGTCGTAGGTCACCTGGACCGCTTCCAGATGGCCGGTCGAGCCCCGGACGACCTGTTCGTAGGTCGGACGGGCCGTGGCGCCGCCGGCGAAGCCCGACACCGCCGCCACCACCCCGGGAATCCGTTCGAAATTGGCTTCCACGGACCAGAAGCAGCCGCCGGCGAAGACGGCCGTCTCGCGCCGGCCGCTGTCGCCGTCCTGCGGTGCGTCGGGCGCGCTCTCCGCCGGCCCTGGAGAACAGGCGACGAGGCTGAGGAATATGAGGCTGATGAGTGGGCGGCTGGACATCAGGAAACTCCGGGCGAGGACCGTGACACTGCATACGGACGCCGGCCCGGAATGGTTCACCACCCAGGCGGACAAAGCAAAACCGCCGGCCCCGTGAGGGACCGGCGGTTCAGTTTGTCGCCGTGCCCGTTCCGGCCTTGGGGCCGGAGCGGTCGTCGACGTCAACTCTTTAGAAGTTGATGCCGATGGTGGCGCGACGGTTCAGAGGCTCGCGAACGCCGTCGGCGGTCGGGCGGGCCAGGGCGGTTTCACCCTTGCCGTCCAGCGAGATGACGCCGCCGTTGACGCCCTGGGCGACCAGCGCGTCCGCAACGGTGCGGGCGCGGCGGTTGGACAGGCCGACGTTGTAGGCGGCCGAGCCGGAGGTGTCGGCGTGGCCGACGACCAGCACGCGGGTCGGACGGCCCGACTTGGCGTAGTTGGCCGCTTGCGTCACCACCGAGGAGGCTTCGGCCGTCAGGTCGGAGCGATCCCAGTCGAAGTAGACCACGAACTCACGCGCGACCGGAGCCGGAGGCGGCGGCGGCGGCGGGGGAGGCGGCGGCGGGGGAGGCGGCGGCGGCGGCGGGGGCGGCGGCGGC
>NZ_JAVHLH010000168.1 GCF_031082345.1 Brevundimonas sp.
CGCGGCCAAATGGGCGCCGCTGAAGGGGCAGGACGAGACGGTGCGCAGCCAGGCCTTCGGTCTGTTCTTCGGTCTGCCGGGCCGCTGCGAGCACGCCGCCCGCCGCCTGCGCGACAACATCACCACCGCCCCGGCGACCCCGGAAGAGGTCGGGCTGGAGTAGGGGTCAGGCCGCGTCGCTGCGGGCCGGGGCGCCCGGCTCGTAGTTCAGGATCGGCCCCAGCCAGCGTTCGGCGGTGGCGACGTCCCATCCCTTGCGGCGGGCGTAGTCCTCGACCTGGTCGCGGTCGATCTTGCCGACGCCGAAATAGTGGCTCTCGGCATGACCGAAATAGAGGCCTGACACCGAGGCCGGCGGACTCATGGCGAAGCTCTCCGTCAGCTGCATCCCGGCATTGGCTTCCGCCTGCAACAGGCGGAAAAGCGTCGCCTTTTCCGTGTGATCGGGTTGGGCCGGATAGCCGGGCGCCGGGCGGATGCCCTGATATTTTTCGGCGATCAGGTCCTCGACCGTGGTCTGCTCATCCGGCGCATGACCCCACAGTTCGGTCCGCACCGTCTTGTGCAGCGCCTCGGCGAAGGCCTCCGCCAGCCGGTCGGCGAGGGTGGTCGCCATGATGGCGGAATAGTCGTCGCCGGCCGCCTTGAACGCCGCCGCCTTCTCCAGCTCGCCGTGGCCGGCGGTGACCGCGAAGGCGCCCAGCCAGTCCTCTCCGTCCTCGGCCACGAAGTCGGACAGGCACAGGTTCGGCTTGCCGTTGGTCTTGGCGATCTGCTGGCGCAGGCCATGGAAGCGGGCCAGTTCGGTCGAGCGGCTCTCGTCGGTCCAGACCACGATGTCGTCGCCGCGCGCATTGGCCGGCCAGAAACCGACCACGCCGCGCGCGGTGTACCATTTCTCGTCGACGATCCGCTTCAGCATGGCCTGCGCGTCCTTGAACAGGTCGCGCGCCGCCTCGCCGACGATCTCGTCCTCGAGGATCATCGGATAACGGCCGATCAGCTCCCAGCCGGCGAAGAAGGGCGTCCAGTCGATATGCGTCGCCAGGTCGCCGAGGTCCCAGCTGTCGAAGGCCCGCACGCCAAGGAAGGACGGCTTCGGGGGCAGGGGAGTCGCCGCCTGCGGTTTGAACCGGTTGGCCCGCGACGCCGGCAGGGCCGCCCGCGCCTTGGCTGTCTGCCCGCGTGCATACTGCTCGCGGATGCGGACGTATTCCTCGCGCGTCGCCGTCTCGTTCTTCGCCTTCTCTGTCGGCGACAGCAGGCCGGAGACCACGCCCACTGCTCTCGAGGCGTCGATGACATAGGTGGTCGAGCCGCGCTTGTAGGCCGGTTCGACCTTGACCGCCGTATGGGTCCGGCTGGTCGTCGCCCCGCCGATCAGCAGGGGAATGTCGAAGCCGCGCCGCTCCATCTCGCGCGCCACGAACACCATCTCGTCCAGCGAGGGCGTGATCAGGCCCGACAGGCCGACGATGTCGACCTTGTGCTCGACGGCGGCGTCGAGGATGCGGTCGGCCGGGACCATGACGCCCAGGTCGATGACCTCGTAGTTGTTGCACTGGAGCACGACGCCGACGATGTTCTTGCCGATGTCGTGGACGTCGCCCTTGACCGTGGCCATCAGGATCTTGCCGGCCTGCTGACGCGGCTTGCCGGTCTTCTCCGCCTCCATGAAAGGCTCCAGCCAGGCCACGGCCTGCTTCATCACCCGCGCCGACTTGACCACCTGGGGCAGGAACATCTTGCCCGCGCCGAACAGGTCGCCGACGACGTTCATCCCGTCCATCAGCGGGCCTTCGATGACGTGCAGCGGGCGTTCTGCCTGCAGGCGGGCTTCCTCGGTGTCCGCCTCGATCCAGTCGGTGATGCCGTTGACCAGGGCGTGCTCGATGCGCTTGCCGACCGGCTGGTCCCGCCATTTCAGGTCGACGACCCGGGCCGCGCCCTTGTCGCCCTTGTAGGTCGGCGCGAGGTCGACCAGCCGCTCGGTGTTCGAGACATTGGTCCGCTGCGGCCGGTTCAGGATCACGTCCTCGACCGCCTCGCGCAGGACCGGGTCGAGCGCATCATAGACCGGCAGGTCGCCAGCATTGACGATGCCCATGTCCATGCCCGCCTGGATGGCGTGGTACAGGAACACCGAGTGGATCGCCCGCCGCACCGGCTCGTTGCCGCGGAAGCTGAACGAGACGTTCGACACCCCGCCGGACACCCGGGCGTAGGGCAGGGTCGCCTTGATGATCCGCGTCGCCTCGATGAAGTCGACGGCGTAGTTGTCATGCTCCTCGATCCCCGTCGCCACGGCGAAGATGTTGGGGTCGAAGATGATGTCCTCGGGCGGGAAGCCGACTTCGTCGACGAGGATCCGATAGGCGCGGGTGCAGATCTCGATCTTGCGCGCGGCGGTGTCGGCCTGGCCCTGTTCGTCGAAGGCCATGACCACCACGGCGGCCCCGTAGCGCAGGCATTTGATCGCCTGTTCGCGGAACTCGGCCTCGCCCGCCTTCATCGAGATCGAATTGACGATCGGCTTGCCCTGGACGCATTTCAGCCCCGCCTCGATCACCTCCCATTTGGAGCTGTCGATCATCACCGGCACGCGGGCGATGTCGGGCTCGGCCGCGATCAGGTTGAGGAAGGTGCGCATGGCGACGACGCCGTCCAGCAGGCCCTCGTCCATATTGATGTCGATGACCGAGGCCCCGGCCTCGACCTGCTGCCGCGCCACCGACAGGGCGGCGGCGTAGTCGCCGTCGATGATCAGCTTCTTGAATTTGGCCGAGCCGGTGACGTTGGTCCGCTCGCCGACGTTGATGAAGGTGGGGCGCATCAGAGAACCTTCAGATAGCGGCGCGCGTCGTCGCGCCAGTCTTCCAGTTCGCCCGCCTCATCCCACAAGTCGGCAAGCTCAGAACGCGATATCACGCGGCTGATGGTCAGTCTGGCGAGGTACGCGGCGTAGAAGGGAAGCGCAGGCAATGTCGCGCTCACGCCCGTTTCTTCGTTGCCGGCGCGGAAGACGCCTGGGTCCCGTCGCGAAGCGACCAGGGCGGCGGCGGCAAGTCCGCGCACTGCCTCCGGGGCCTCCAGATAGCCGAAGGTGGTCACCACCCTGACCATCGCTCCCACGATTTTCCGCGACGCTTCGCCCTCTTCGACTTCCCACAAGAAGTCGCCCGCTTCGTCGTTGTCGAATACTCCCAGACCCCAGGCGCCCATTACGCTGCCACCAGCTCGAACGGTTCCAGCCCCGACAACCGCATCGCCACCGGCCGCTCGGGTATCTCCCGCGGCGGCAGTTTCGCGACCGCTTCAGCCGTGTGCCGGATGTGGTCCGGCGTGGTGCCGCAGCAGCCGCCGACGATGTTGACCAGGCCCGACGCCGCCCATTCCTCGAGGAAGTGGGCGGTCTGGTGCGGCTCCTCGTCGTACTGGCCCATGGCGTTGGGCAGGCCGGCGTTGGGATAGGCGGCGACCAGGGTGTCGGCGACGCGGCTCAGCTCGGCGATGAACGGCCGCATCAGATCGGCCCCGAGGGCGCAGTTGAAGCCGACCGCGAAGGGTTTGGCGTGCCGCACGCTGTTCCAGAAGGCCTCGGCCGTCTGGCCCGACAGGGTCCGGCCCGAGCGGTCGGTGATGGTGCCCGAAATCCAGATCGGCAGGGCCTCCATCCCCTCGTCCTCGAGGTCCTTGATGGCCTTGATCGCGGCCTTGCAGTTCAGCGTGTCCGTGATGGTCTCGATCAGATACAGGTCGACCCCGCCCTCGTTCAGCGCCTTCACCTGATGGCGATAGGCGTCATAGACCTGGTCGAAGGTCACCAGCCTGGCGCCGGGATCGTTCACGTCCGACGACATCGACAGCATCTTGTTCAGCGGCCCGATCGAACCGGCGGCGAAGCGCGGCTTGTGCGTCTCCTTCGCCGTCCAGCGGTCGGCGGCGGCGCGGGCCAGTTTCGCGCCCTCCAGATTGATGTCCCACACCGACTGTGCGTCCAGCTTGTAGTCGTCCTGGGCGATGACGGTGGCCGAGAAGGTGTTGGTCTCGGAGATGTCGGCCCCGGCGGCGAAATACTGATCGTGCAGATCGGCGATGATGTCCGGCCGGGTCAGGCACAGGATGTCGTTGTCGCCCTTCAACTGGACCTCGTGCCCGGCGAAGCGGTCGCCGCGAAAATCCTCTTCCGACAGGTCGCTGCGCTGGATCATCACGCCCCAGGCGCCGTCGAGGACAAGAATGCGTTCCTTCGCGGCCCGGTGCAGGGCGGCGATGCGTTCGCTGCGGGGAAGGGGAGGACTCATACTGTGGGGGCCCTGGTCTCGCGCACGCCCAGCACCCGGCAAATCGCATAGACTAGGTCGGCGCGGTTCAATGTGTAGAAGTGGAAGTCGGCGAAGCCTTCCTCCTGCAGCCGGGCGCAGGTCTCGGCCGCCACCGAGGCGGCGATCAGCTTGCGCGTCTCGGGGTCGTCATCCAGGCCGTCGAAGTGGGCCGCAAGCCAGTCGGGCACCGCCGCCCCGCAGGCGGCCGACATCCGCTTGAGGCCGGTGAAATTGGTCACCGGCATGATCCCCGGCACGATCGGAATGGTCACGCCCGCCGCCCGCACCCGGTCGCGGAAGCGCAGGAAGGCGTCGATGTCGAAGAAGAACTGGCTGATCGCGCGGGTCGCCCCGGCGTCGACCTTGGCCTTCAGCACGTCGATGTCATGGTCCGCCGAGGGGCTCTCCGGGTGGCCCTCGGGATAGCAGCCGACGATGACGTCGAAGCCGCCCTTCGAGGCGATTGCGGCCGTCAATTCCGTCGCATTGGCGTAACCGTCCGTACGCGGAACATAAGCGCCGCCGATGCCGTTTCCGCCCGGCGGATCGCCGCGCAGGGCCACGATGTGGCGCACGCCGACGTCGCGATAGGCTTCGATCACCGCATCGACATCCTCGCGGCTGGCCTCGACGCAGGTCAGGTGGGCGGCCGGGGTCAGGGAGGTTTCGCCCAGGATGCGTTCGACCGTCCGGTGGGTACGCTCGCGCGTCGATCCGCCGGCCCCATAGGTCACCGAGACGAACTCGGGCTCCAGCGGGGCCAGACGGGTCACCGCCTTCCACAGATTGGCCTCGGCCTCGTCGGATTTCGGCGGGAAGAATTCGAATGACACGCGGGGCCGGGAGGCGTCCTGCCCGGCGCGCGCGACCGGTCCCAGCGGCGACAGCAGCAGGGCGCGGGCGTCCGCGAGGCTGAAGGCGGGGGCGCTCACGCGACCCGCGCCTTCGCTTCGGTGGCGCGTTCGCCGGACCAGATGACCACGGTCAGGCCGTCCGTGTCCGGGGGCAGGGCGATCGGCGCCGAGGGTCTCAGCCCGGCCTCGCCCAGCCAGCGCCGCATCTCGTCGTCGGAGAAGCCGAGACGGCGATGTTGATGCTCCTCGCGGAGGTGCTCCAGCGCATGCGGGGCGAAATCGACGATCAGCAGACGGCCGCCGGGCGCCACCAGCCGCGCCGCCTCGGCCACCGCCGCGGCCGGGTCCGCCAGGTAGTGCAGCACCTGATGCACCAGCACCAGGTCCGCGCTCTGCTGCGGCAGGCGGGTGGCGAAGATGTCGCCGTGGCGCAGCTCCACCTTGTCGAGCCCGGCCTTGCTGACATTGGCCCGGGCGATGTTGAGCATGTTCTGGCTGAGATCGAGGCCCAGCGACATCTTGGCCTTCTTGCCCAGCAGGGTCAGCATCCGGCCCGAGCCGGTGCCCAGGTCGACGACCCGCTCGAAGGGTCCCTCGCCCGCCGCCCTCAGGATCGCCGCCTCGACCGCCGTCTCGCAGACGTAGAGCGAGCGGATCCGGTCCCACTGCGGCGCGATACGCTCGAAATAGGTCCCGGCGGCGACCTCCCGGTCATGCCGCACCTCTTCCAGCCGGCGGTCGTCGGCCTCGCCGGCGGCCGTGTCGAGCAGGTCGAGCACGGTGTCGATCAGGCGCCGCGCCGGGGCGTCGGAGGTCAGGCGATAGAACACCCGCGCCCCGTCCGGGAACCGCTCGATCAGGCCGGCGTCGGTCATCAGCTTCAGGTGGCGCGACACCCGCGGCTGGCTCTGGTCGAGGATGCGCGACAGCTCCATCACCGACAGCTCCTCGCCGGCCAGCAGCGACAGCACCCGCAGGCGGGTCGGCTCCCCGGCGGCGCGCAGGCTCTCGACGGTCTGTTCGGCGGTTAGCGACATGGGGTCATATAAAGATATCCTTATATGATTATGCAAGCGGAATCCGCTGGCCAAGGCGGGGTCGGGGGAACACTCTGACGGGGTCGGCAAGCGATATCGGGAGTCGAGCGATGATCCTTCAAGCGAACAGCCTGGCCGCCGCCCTCGGCGCGCTGGTCCTCCTCGCCGGGCCCGCCCTCGCCCAGACGCCGCCTGCGGGGGGCGGTCAGGGCGGCGG
>NZ_JAVHLH010000169.1 GCF_031082345.1 Brevundimonas sp.
AACACGTCGCAGGATAGGTGGCGGACGTTTCGATGTCCAGGGAGCCGGTACCGGACTTAGGAACGTAGGTTGTCTTGGTGGGATTGCCGCGGCTGTCGTATTCGTAGGCGACGTAATCCCCTTCCGGCTGGGTTATCCGGGTGGTCCTGAGGTCGGAGTCGTACTGGTATGCCCAAGTTCGGCTTACCGTCGGCGCAACCGACGTCACCTGGGTGACGGATGTGGCCAGGCCCGTCGTCAGGTTCGCGGCCACGGTGAGCTGCTGGTTCAACGGACCGCTGGCGACCGTGGTCTGGGTCGTGCCGACGGTGGAATAGCCGTATGTCCAGGCACCTGAGCCGTCGGTGACGCCGTTGACGCGTAGGTCCGGGTAAGCGTTGTAGGTGACGGCAACGTCGTCATGAGTCGCGCCCGGGTAGCGGATGCTCGTGATCCGAAAACTGCTATAGGTGTAGTTGGTGGTCCGACCGCTCTGATCGGTCGTGGATGCTGGCGCTGGGTTTACCGGCTGGAGCGTGCCGCCGTAAGCATACGTCATGCTCGGCCAAGTTTCGCTGAACGTGGGGCAGGTGTCGGCGCTAGGGTCGCAATAGTCGACCGCCATGTTCAGCCCCGTCACCTTGGTGACCCGCAACCAGTCCTGGTAGGGATTTGGCACGTTGGAGGCGTAGGAGAACTTGAGTTGATAGCCCCGGTTGTTGGTGATCGCCTGCAGCCGGGTCAGCTTCAGATCGTTGAGGCACCACGGCAGTTCACCGCCGTTCTGGCAAGCGGACTTCCAATGATAGGTCGTTTCCGACCCATCCGGGGTGCGTTCGCTGGTGACCAGATGAGAATAGCCATAGTTCGTGATGCCCCAGCCGATTTCTGGGGAGGCGAACAGCGCGACGTCGCCGTCTCTGTCCGTGACCTTGAAGGAGTCTACAGCGAGAATTTCAAACGTAGAGCCATCGTCATACTTCGACTTCCAGCCGCCGGAGCCGTCCGGCACGAAAGTCACCGACACCGTGCCGGTGGCGACCACGATTTCAGACCCTGTCATGACCAGGCCGCCGACCTCGACGTCTCGCCAACCCTCGAGGTACTGGCGCGCGTGGACCAGCCCCCCCCCGCCGGCGGGGCCGATCACCACGTCGGTCGTGCTGTGGTTGAAGCCGCCTGTGATGAGATCCACGCCGCGAGGATCCAGCGTGTAGTGTTCAGGTGGCATGGGCTGGGCCTGGGCGGCGGCTTCATTGGCGCCCATCGCTAGCGCCAAGACCGTCAGGGAGGCCGAGGCGAGGTCACGCACCCGGAGGCGCTTGAAGAGGTCAGCTGACATCGATGGTAACCTCGACGTTGGGAGTGAAAGTCGATCCCGACGCCGCATCAGTGACCTGACAGCGCCATGTGGAGATCTTCAGCGGCGGGAAGAGACTGCCGCCCGAGAAATACCAGGTGCCCGCGCTGGAGGTCGGGGCGACGCACAATGTCCCAGGATTGCCGGTCACCTTCTGCCAGGCATAGGCGTACGGCGGCGTTCCGCCAGTGGCCGTGACCTGTACGGGCGGATCATCCCCGGAGGCGCTGCTCAACCAGCTCGTGGCGGAGACCGATGCCGCCAGCGGTGGCGGGGGCGGTGGCGGCGGAGGCGGAGGCGGTGGCGGAGGCGGCGACGCGCCGGTGACCTTCTGGGTGCGGTTGCCGGCGGCGTCATAGGTGTAGGTCGTGACCACACCGCTGGGATAGGTGACCGAGGCCAGGCGTCCCAATACATCATAGGTGTACTGAACCTCCTGGGCGCGGGCCGGCGCCCGCATCGCCAAGGCCGCGATACTCCCGACCAACCCTTGCAGCAGAAAACGACGACCGCTCAACATCGGAACCCCCAACAACGTCGAGCTTCACCATTCCTCTTAAAGGCGAGCCCGTCAATGTTAGGGAGAGTGCGCGGTACGGACTCGGCGGATATGTCAGGCCAAGTCGCCGACTGACGCCTCGGCTCAACTCTCGCGCGACAGAGACCGGGCCACGATCCGGGCCACGGCGTCGCGCCGCGTCCGGGTTTCATCCGCCGGGGCGAGGATGCGGTTCACCTTCACCCGATACCCCCTCACCACCGTCTCGGTCGGGCCGGGTGGCGGCGCCAAGGCCTGGATGTAGTCCGGCAGCCCCTCGGGCGTGAGAAAGGCCACCCTTTCCCGATAAGCCTCCTCGATGCTGCCCAGTACGGCCTCACGGAAGCGGACGCCGGTCGCTCGCGACTTCACTATGACGAGCGCGACGTGATTGAGCCCGGCGGTGAGACATTTCTGGAGATTCGCCGCCTCGTGGTCGGTCGGGGTTGTGACCGAGACTTCGAAGCCAACCCGCAGACCGTCCCGCTCCAGCAGCACGTCCGCCTGCCCGCCGCCGACGGACGCCTCGACCGTGGCGCGGAACCCCTGCTGCTGGCCGAGCTCCCGGATCAGCGACTGCAGATAGCGATGCTGGGCCCCACCCTTGCCGGGTTCAATCGTCGGACGGGCCGGACCGGCAGGCGACCGAGACGGGCGCGGCGATGGCGGAGCGTCCTCGCCGCCCGGCCCGACTTGAGGCGGCGCCCGAGGCTCTCCCGACAGCGGCGTCTCGACCGGAGCCCGGGGGGCATCAATCGGCCCCGAAAACGTCGGCGGCTCGGCCTCGATCGGTTGACCGCAATAGCGCGCCCGATTGGCCTTGAGCAAACGCTCGAAGGCCTCGGCGCTCGAGGTCGGCTGGCGTTCCAGATAGCCGAGCGGCGTGGTCAGGCGCACCGCGCCGGGCGTCATATTCTTCAGCCAGGCGGCGAATTCGGTGCGGTCGCGCCTTCGCCGCATGCTCTCGATGAAGTCGGCTGTGGTGTGCAGTTCGTCGGCGAAGGCGCGGGCGTCCCGGGCGGAGACGCCGCCGGCGAACTTCAGCGAGGTGTTGGCATGCAGCGCCGCCCGCAGCCGCGGCGACAGCTGGTCTAGGGTCTGGTGGGCCAGGGTCAAGCCGACGCGGTATTTGCGGGCCTGGTTGAGGATGGTCTCGACGTCGTCCCCGAAATACTCCTGCGCCTCGTCGATATAGACGAAGGTCGGCGTACGCTCCTCCGCCGGGATGACCGACCGCTCCAGCGCCGCCTGGGCGATCATGGCGATGAAGAAGCGGCCCAAGAGGGCGCTGCCGTCCTGTTTGAGCAGATCCTTGGCGGTGGAGACGAGGATGATCTTGCCCTCGTTCATCGCCGCGTAGAGATCGAGCTTGTTCTCGGGCTGCATGAACATGCGCTCGAAGGCCGGGGTCGACAGCACCCCCCACAGCCGGCGCAGGATCTGCTTCTTGGTGGCGGCGAACGACGGGGCGAAGAATTCGGTGGCGAAGAAATGCCGCGCCGAACCCTGCAGCCGGCCCATGAAAGGCTTGAACGGCGCGCCGTCCTCCATGACCTGCATCAGGGTGTGGATCGTGGCGTCCGGGATGGTGATCATCAGCCGGGCGAGATAGCGGAAGATCACCCCCTGCTTCTGGGTCAGCTCGGCCCCGAGCATGGCCCCGAAAAAGGTCTCGTAAAGCTCGACCACCCCGTTCAGCACCCGCTCACGGTCGAGGGCCGAATACCCCTCGGTCCGCTCCAGATGGGCGTCGAACAGATTGAGCGCGGCCGGGAATTCGATGTCCGACGGATCGACCAGCACCAGCCGGTCGGCGAGGCTCCCCTCGACCTCCGGGGAGAACAGCTCCAGCCGCAGCAGCTTCTGGATCAGGTCGCCCTGGCTGTCGATCACCACCACCGAGCGGCCGTCCTCGACCGCCTTGACCAGGTCGTCGTGGATCAGCCGCTGCAGCAGCTGGGTCTTGCCGTGGCCGGTGCCGCCGACGATGTGGCAATGCTCAAAGCGCATCTCATCGGGCACCCGGAACGGCACCGGCAGATCTAGCAGATCGGCGAACGGCGTGCCCCCAAGATAGAGCTCGACCAGTTCGGACGGGGTGCGGTTCTTCTGGCGCGTCGGGACGATCAGCCGGTCGGACACGATGTGCGGATCGGCCTCCGGCGAGAAGCCGGAAGCGACGAGCATATTGGCGACCAGCCGCACCCGCAGCCGCTCGAACAGTTCCATCCTCAGCGGCTCGTCGTCATAGGGCAGCATGACGAAACGCTCGACCGCCTCGGCCGGCTGGTCGAGGAGCTCGATCAGGGGCACGCCGAGCGCGTCGCCGCCTTCGGTGTCCCAGGCCGCAAAGCAGCCCTCGGGCAGGGTCTGGAACAGACGGAGGAAGCCCTCGCTCAGCCGCTCCCGCACCAGGCCGAACATGCGCTCGAAATCCGCCGCCCAGCGCCGGCGGCGCGCCAGCAACTTGCGGACCTCGACGGCGACGGCGGCGTCGGCCTCGATCACCGGCCAGTCGGCCTCGAGCGCGATCAGGTCCTCGCCACGCAATACGCCCTCGACCGCGTCGGCGGCGGCCATCAGCACCGGCAGAGCTGGCGCCCGATCGCTGGCGCGGATCACGCCCTTGACCAGATCGACGGCGAGGTCGTCGACCGAGGTCGCGGCCAGGGGCGAGGCGCGCCACAGCCTCTCGACCTCGGCCCAGCGCTCGCGGGTCTCCTGCAGCTCCCGGTCGCGGACGCCGCCGCCGAGCCAATGGGTCAGATTGGTGTTGCCGAACACGCGCTAGAGTTCGAGCACTTCTTCGCCGCCGAAATGGGAGGCGGCGTCGAGCACGGCCTTGAAGGTCCGGGCCGCCTCGCGGATTTGATCCTCGATGGCCAAGAGCTCGACCACGTCCTTGACTTCGATACGCTTGCCGCCCTCGAGATCCCTCACCGTCAGGGTCAGGCTGACCGCCTTGTACGCCAGCCGCGAAGCGGCTCCCAGCAGACCACTGCCGCCGGTGATCTCGTGACTGGCGTAGAGCTCCGCGTCCTGGAGCTTGTATTTGCGGATGCGCTCCTTCTCGTCGGCGGACAGGTCGGCCCGCACGTCGAGGGTGAAGATCATCTTGCCCAGCAGGCCCGCGCGCTGGTCGCGCCGTATCAGCAGTTTCATTGCTCACGCCCCCGGCTCGTCCGTCTGCCCGGACAACTCGCTAAAGTCGTGCGACTATATCTGGCGTAGCACTCTTGGCAACCAGTGTTCGGCAAAGACGCCTGGCCGGCAGCCCCACGTCCCGCACGGGAGCCGCGAGCGGCCGGCCGGAAACGCAGGCGGCGCCGCGAGTCGTCGAAATATCGTCTGGCGTCCGACCCTTGAGCGACATAGGTTCGGCCGCGGAGGGGTGATGACGGGCCGACTTACAGATCGTCAGCTGGAGTGTTTGCAGCTCTCTGCGACCATGACCGACAAGGATATCGGTCGCCATCTGGGCATTTCGCATCACACCGTCAGCCTGCACATCCGTGAGGCCATGCGGCGGCTCCAGGTCTCCTCGCGCAAGGCCGCCCTCCGCCGTATAGCGTTTGAACCGCTATACGGTTCAGAGGCTATCACCGCCGCCGCCGGATCCAGGTCAGATCGCTCTGCGCCGGGCGATCCGGGCGACGATATGCAAGGGACGATCTGGACCAGAACTGGCGCCTGGCTTCTCCCGCCGCCACCGCGGCGCAGCCTCCGACCGGGACTGATTCTTATCTTCGCCGCCGTCGCCGCCTTGATCACGGTCGGGATTGTGAATGTGGTGTCCGGGGCCGTCGGGGCCCTGGCCTCGCTCGCACCCCCAACCGCCGACCTGACGCAGGACTGATCATCAGCGTTAGGACGATATTATGAAGAACAGACATGTCAGCGCCCGGATCGCGCTTCGCCTCCGGACCGCGGAACACGCCGTCGACAAGGCCATGGTCGAAACCAGCGCCCTGATCCAGGCCATGATCGAGAGCCGCGCCGAAGCGGGTTTAGCCGCCGAAGTGGGGCACCCCGCCCTCGTCAATATGGTCCGCGGTCTGACCCAGCTGGCCGAGGCCAGGGGCGCCGTGGTCGAGGGCCACGGCGGACTCGCCGCCGTCGCGTCCGCCCATGACCTGGGCTGGCGACTGGACGGCCCGCTCGAGGAAAAACCGGGTCCGGTGGTGGTCGGTACAATCGCGGCCGCCGCCTGACCAAAGCGCGAGATCCGGCATGACTATCACACAGCTTTCCGTCCTGTGCCTGAGCGCTTTCAGCATCGGACTGCAGCTGTGGAAGGGACGAATCGCCGAACGGATCGCCGCTGTCGCTTTTCTGACCGCCATGTTGGCCACGCCTCTGGTGGACGATCTTCAGATCGGCGGCCTGAGATGGGGCGTCGGTCTGGTGTCGATCACCCTGTTCGGCGCGCTGGTCTGGTTGAGCCTGAAGGCGGATCGTTGGTGGCTGTTGGCGGCGGCGGGGGTGCAACTGC
>NZ_JAVHLH010000016.1 GCF_031082345.1 Brevundimonas sp.
CGACCCATATGGACAGCGGCGGGGTCACGCCGGGTCGGGTTGCGGAATCCAGCACATGGCCTCGACCTTGTTGCCGTCGGGATCGCGCAGGAAGGCCGCGTAGTAGCCGGGGGCATATTCCGGCCGGGGGCCCGGCGCGCCGTCGCTGTAGCCGCCCGCCGCCAGTCCGGCCTCATGGAAGGCGACCACGGCGTCCGGGTCCGAGGCGTTGAAACAGACGTGGGCGCCCGCGCCCGCCACCGGGGCACCGCGGCTGTCGCGCGGCAGGCTGGCCCAGAATTCGGGGAAGGTCCGACCGTAGCCGATGCCGGCGCCGTGCTCCATGATCCGGCGGGCGCCGACGACCGCCAGCACGGCGTCATAGAAGACGCCGGCGCGGTGCAGGTCCGTGACGCCGACCGAAACGTGCGACACCAGAGGCGGGCGCGTTTCGGATGCAGCGGTCATCGGCCTATTTCCACTCGACCTTGAGGATTTCGTAGGCCTTCACCCCGCCGGGGGTGTTGACCTCGACCACGTCGCCGACCTCCTTGGAGATCATGGCGCGCGCGATCGGCGAAGCGACGGAAATCTTGCCCTGCTTCACATCGGCCTCGTGCTCGCCGACGATCTGGTAGCGGCCCTCTTCCTCGGTGTCCTCGTCGACCACGGTGACCGTGGCGCCGAACTTCACCTGGCTTCCGTTCAGCTTGGAGACGTCGATAACCTGGGCGCGGCTGATCCGGTCCTCGATCTCGGCGATCTGACCCTCGATCCAGCCCTGCCGTTCCTTGGCCGCGTGATACTCGGCGTTCTCAGACAGGTCGCCGTGTTCGCGGGCCTCCGAAATGGCCGCAATGACGCTCGGCCTCTCGACCGACTTCAATTGCTTCAACTGATCGTCGAGGGCACGGTAGCCCTCGGCCGTCATCGGCACTTTTTCCATATGTCGTGAGTTTCTTGGCTAGCCCGACTGACAGACTTACTCGGCACAAAGATCGCTGGGCGCAGGCGACCGGCCCAAGAGGGTAGGACGCCCGGGCGAAAGGTTCAAGGGCCTCTCTCAGACGGACCCGGACGCGGTTCGGTTCCGGTCGCGTCTGCGGACCTGTCGAACCAGGCTCCAGGCCAGCCAGCCGACCGCCGCGAGGCCCGCCGCCATGAACAGGCCGGACAGCAGCAGAACCCCCGCCGCCATGAAGGCGAGGATGAAGGCGACGGCGGCCGCGAGCGCGGCGATGACTTGTATGGTTTTCAGTCGCATGGCCCGTTAACGGTTCGGGCGCGCCCGGGTTGCGGCTCCGCTGGCCGCCTTTTCTCGTCCCGGTCGCAGTGTGGCTTCGGCGCCGGCCCGTCCGGCTCGTGATCAGGCGTAGCTGTAGGGCCCGCCCCGTTCCAGCGCCCGCTGATACGCCGGGCGGGCGTGGATGCGCTCCAGAAAGGCCTTCAGCCGCGGCTTGTCCGCGCCGTATCCGACCCGGCTGCCCGCCGCCTCGACCGGAAAGCTCATCATGATGTCGGCGGCCGAGAAGGCGTCGCCGGCGAACCACTCGGACTTCGCCAGTTCAGCCTCCCAATAGGCTGTATGCGCCGCCAGCTGCGGGTCGATCATCCGTTCGTTCATCCCCCGCGCGATGCCCTTGGCCACCGGCCGCGCCAGCAGCGGCGCCCGCTTCGGGATCTGGCTGAAGATCAGCTTCAGCAGCAACGGCGTCATCGCCGACCCCTCGGCGTAGTGCAGCCAGTAGGTGAAACGCCGCCCTTCCGGCGTCCCCCGCGCCGGGCGCAGGGCTGACCCGCCGTGGGTTTCCAGCAGATATTCGACGATGGCCCCGGTCTCGGCCAGCCGCGCCTCGCCGTCGTCGACCACCGGCGACTTGCCCAGCGGATGGATGGCCCTCAGCTCCGGCGGCGCCAGCATGGTCTTGGCGTCGCGCTGATACCGCTTCACCTCATAGGCCAGCCCCAGCTCCTCCAGCAGCCACAGCACCCGCTGCGAGCGGGAATCGTTCAGGTGGTGGACGGTGATCATGGCGTCGGCTCCGGGGAGGGATCAGGCGATATACGAAGCGTAGCCCATCAGGGATCAGCCGTGCAGTTTCGGAATGACTCGTCCGACCCCCGGCGGCATGGTGGCTTCAACCGAACGTGGAGCGACGGCGTGATCCAGTCCCTTGCCGCCCTGATGGCCGTCCTCGCCCTCGGAGGGGCGCAGGACCCCGTCCAGGACCCGCCGTCCCCGGCCGTCCAGCTCGAGGACGTTGAGGTGATCGCCCGGGCGCGGGCCGAGCGGGCGCGGGAGTTCGTCGGCGAGGTCGCGGCGCTGGCGCGCGGGCGGGGCCTCGGCCGCTGGCCCAAAATCTGCCCCGGCATCGCCAATCTGGACCGGGCGGTGGCCCAGCCGATCGTCGACCGGCTGGCCGCGCGGGCGGGCGAGCTCGGCATCGAGGTCGAGGGGCCGGGCTGCGAAGCCAATATCATCGTCGTCTTCACCGCCGACGCTGGAAACCTGACCCGCGCCCTGGTGGAGGCCGAGCCGCGCGTGTTCCGCGGTCAGGGCGGCGGCATAGACCGGGGCGGGGCGGCCCTGCGAGCGTTCCAGGCCGGCGAGCGGCCGGTGCGCTGGTGGTCGCTGAGCGTGCCGATCAACACCGAGACCGGACAGCGCGCCGTCCGCATCGCCGGCGACCGCTCCAGTGGTCACGTCGATCCCCGGGTCGCCGATATCCTGCGATGCAATCCACAGGATTGCGTCGGCGCGGGCGCGCCGATCATCCAGTCACACGGCGGCGCCTCGCGGCTGAACAGCCAGATCGTGGACCAGCTCTACAAGTCGATCGTCATCGTCGACATCGACTCGGTCTCGGGCCTGAACGCGGCGCAGCTGGGCGACTACCTGGCCATGGTCACCCTGGCCCAGGTCGACCTCGAGGCCGACACCGCCCCCTTCGACACCGTGCTGAATCTGTTCGAGGATCCGTCCAGCGTGACCGGCATGACCGATTGGGACTGGTCTTACCTGTCGGCCCTGTACGACTCCACCTCCCGCCGCCGCAGCGCCGCCGCCCAGGCCACCGCCGTCGCCTTCATCATGGCCCGCGCCCCGCCTCCCGAACCGGAGGAGTGAGACCCGGCCCGCCCGCCTGTTGAGTTCACCCGCGGTTTCGCCCTAAGCCGGGGCATGACCACCACCGAGCCCCGCCTGACCTCCCTCGCCCACGGCGGCGGTTGCGGCTGCAAGCTGGCCCCGGCCGTGCTGCGCGACATCCTCAAGGACCTGCCCCAGGCCGCGCCCTTCGCCAATCTGATGGTCGGGACCGAGACCAGCGACGACGCCGCCGTCTGGCGGCTGAACGACGAACAGGCCCTGGTGGCCACCACCGACTTCTTCATGCCGGTGGTCGATGATCCGTTCGACTTCGGCCAGATCGCCGCGACCAACGCCCTGTCGGACGTCTACGCCATGGGCGCGACGCCGATCTTCGCCCTGGCCCTCGTCGGCATGCCGGTCAACGTCCTGTCGACGGAGACCATCGGCCGCATCCTGCAGGGCGGAGCCTCGGTCTGCGCGGCGGCGGGCATCCCCGTGGCCGGCGGCCATTCGATCGACAGCGTCGAGCCGATCTACGGCCTCGTGGCCCTCGGCCTGGTCCATCCCGACCACGTCCTGACCAACCGCGGCGCGCGGCCCGGGGACGTGCTGATCCTGACCAAGGGCCTCGGCGTCGGCGTGCTCAGCGCGGCCTTCAAGTCCGGCTGGCTGGACGACGCCGGCTACGCCGCCCTGATCGCCTCCACGACGCAGCTCAACACCCTCGGCGCCCGGCTGGCCGGCCGCGAGGGCGTCCACGCCGTCACCGACGTCACCGGCTTCGGCCTTCTGGGTCATGCGCTCGAGATGGCCCGCGGCTCCGGCCTCACGGTCGAGCTCACCGCCGGACCGCCCCTGCTGGACGGCGTCGAGGCCCTGGCCGCGACCGGCGTGCGCACCGGCGCCTCGGGCCGAAACTGGGCCAGCTACGGCGAGGGCGTCGACCTGCCCGCGGGGCTCGACGACTGGCGCCGCGACCTGCTGACCGACCCCCAGACCTCCGGCGGCCTGCTCATCGCCGTGGCCGGGAGCGAGGCTCCGGCCCTGCTGGACCTCGCCCGGACTGAAGGCTTCGACCGCGCCGCCGTGGTCGGCCGCGTCGTCGACGGCCCGGCCCGGGTCCGCGTCCTCGCATGATCCGCCGCACCGTCGATCTGTCGCCCCAGGCCCGCGACGGCTTCGACGCCCTGATCGACGTGCGCAGCCCGGCCGAGTTCGCCCTCGACCACATCCCCGGCGCAATCAACCTGCCCGTTCTCGACGACGCCCAGCGCGCGGCGGTCGGGACCGAATACGTCCAGGGCTCCAAATTCCTCGCCCGCCGCACCGGCGCCGCCCTCGTGGCCCGCAACATCGCCGCCCATCTGGAGGACGCCTTGGGCGACCGCGACGGCTCCTTCCGTCCGCTGGTCTACTGCTGGCGCGGCGGTCAGCGCTCGGGGGCCATGGTCACGGTGATGGACCAGGTCGGCTGGCCGGTGACCGTGCTCGACGGCGGCTACCAGACCTGGCGGCGTCAGGTGAAGGCGGCCCTCTACGACGCGCCGCTGCCGCACCGTCTCGTCCTGCTCGACGGCCCCACCGGCGCCGGCAAGACGGCCCTACTCGGCGCCGTGGCCGCGCGCGGGACGCAGGTCCTCGACCTCGAGGCCCTCGCCGCCCATCGCGGCTCGCTGTTCGGGGCCATGCCCGGCGGCCAGCCGAGCCAGAAGGCCTTCGAGAGCCGCCTGCACGACGCCCTGTCCCGCCTTGACCCGGCCCGCCCGGTGCTGGTCGAGGCCGAGAGCAGCAAGATCGGCGCGCGCGTGATCCCGCCGTCGCTGTGGGCCGCCATGTCCGCGGCTCCGAGGATCCGCCTGGAGTCCCCGGTCCCGGTCCGCGCCGCCCGCACCGTGCGCGACTACGCCGCCATCGCCGCCGACCCGACCGCGCTCGACACCGCCCTGACCCGCCTGCCGCCCCATATCAGCAAGCAAATGGTTGCGGAGTGGCGCGCCCTCGCCGCCGCCGGGGAGGTCGAGGCCCTGGCCGCCGAGCTGATCGTCCACCACTACGACCCGGCCTATCGCCGCCAGGGTCAGGCCGGCGCTCGCGCGCAAGTCGCCAGCGTCGAGATCGCCTCGCTGGACGCCGCCGCCCTCGAGACAGCCGCCGATCAGGTCGCGGCGGCCGTGAGCGCCCTCAGCCCTTCGTGAGCATGTCCAGTCCGACCACGGCGCTGACGGCGACCGAGGCGACCACCCAGGTCAGGATCAGCGTCTTCCACGACACCCTCAGGCGGACGCTGCCGACCGCCAGCAAGGTGAACAGGCCCACGGTGACCAGCACCGGCAGGGTCCACATCCCCCAGCCCAGCCATTCACTGATCCGGGCCTCGTCGTTCGGATGGAACAGGCTGATGACCGTCGCCATGAACCGCATGAAGGCGGCCCAGAACAGGACCACCCAGGCCGCCGCGCTGGCCCGGGCCTGCACCAGCCACAGGGCGACGAGCGCCTGGACCACCGTCACCGCGGGCCCGGCGGCGGAGATGATCATCTGATCGGCCGCCTCGACCGTTCCGCGCGCCCCGGCGCTGTTCAGCCCGAATACGCCTCGTGGCCCAGCAGGACCGCCGCCAGCCAATGCCCGCCCTCGTGCAAAGCGAAGGTGACGAACCCCGCCACGAACACCCATGCATAGAAGCCCCAGCCCGTCCGCATCCCTTGCATCCGCCCCTCCCGCGACAGCCAGCGGCCCAGCTTGCGGGGCGGGGGCGGCGGGGTCGAGTTAAGGATCGTTCACGGCGGCGTATGCGACGGATGGTAAAATCCCCCGGCGGCGCCTAGCTTCGCCGGATGGCCGCTTCCCGACTCCGCTCCGCCCTGATGTCCCTGAGCCTGTGGGTGCTCGTCGCCCTGCTGGCCGGTCTGTTCGCGGGGGCCGCGGCCCAGGCCTGGGGTCTGCCCGGCGGCGCGGGAACCGCCGACCTGATCGGCGCGATCGGGACCCTGTGGCTCAACGCCCTGAAGATGACCATCATCCCGCTGGTCTTCAGCCTGCTGGTCACCGGCATCGCCTCGATCGCCGACGCGGCGGCGACCGGCCGGATGGCGCTGAAGGCGCTGATGGTCTTCGCCGTCCTCCTGCTCGGCGCCACCGTCTACGCCATCTTCGCCAACGAGGCCCTGCATCTGTTGTGGCCGATCGATCCGACCGGGGCCGCCGCCCTGCTGGCCGGCGCGCCCGACGCGGCGGTGGTGCGCGAGAGCGCGGCCGGCGGCGGCGTCGCGGCCTTCCTCGCCAATCTGGCTCCCGCCAATCCCGTGCGCGCCGCCGTCGAGGACAACATCCTCGGCATCGTGGTCTTCGCCATCGCCTTCGGTTTCGCCGTCACCCGGCTCGGCCCCAGCCGCCGCGCGCCGCTGGTGGAGTTCTTCGAGGCGGTGTCCGAGACCATGATCACCATCGTCCACTGGGTGCTGCTGGCCGCCCCCCTCGGCGTTTTCGCCCTGTCGATGGGGGTGGGGCTGAACGCCGGCCTCGGCGCCCTGGGCACCCTCGGCCACTATGTCTCCATGGTCGTCCTGGCCCAGATCGGCCTGATCGTCCTGATCTACGCCGTCGTCGTGCCCTGGGGCCGGATCGGCCTGGCGCGGTTCGCCCAGGGGATCATCCCCGCCCAGGTCGTCGCCTTCTCGACCCAGTCGTCCCTGGCCAGCCTGCCGGCCATGGTCGAGCAGGCGCGGTTGGCGCTCGGCGTCTCGACCCCGACGGCCGGTCTGGTCCTGCCGCTGGCGGTGGCGGTGTTCCGCATCACCAGCCCGGTCGCCAACCTCGCCGTGGTCATCTATGTCGCCCACCTGCACGGCGTCGACCTCGGCCCCGCCGCCTGGGTCGCCGGCGGCCTGACGGCCATCGCCATCTCCATCGGCTCGGTCGGCCTGCCGGGCCAGATCAGCTTCTTCGTCTCCGTCGCCCCGATCTGCCTGGCCATGGGCGTGCCGATCCAGGTCCTGCCCCTGCTGCTGGCGGTCGAGGTCATCCCCGACATCTTCCGCACCATCGGCAACGTCACCGGCGACCTCGCGGCGGCGCGGATCGTCGAGGGGCGCGACGCAACGGCCGAGCCCGATCCGACGGCGGGGATCTAGCGGGCGGACGGCGCCAGCCAGTCGCCCGGCCGCTCGACGTTGAACGCCCCGCTCTCCTCCGCGAACCGGTTCAGCAGGAAGGCGTGTCCGGCGCCGTAGATGACCAGCACCCGCTCGCCCGGATCGTCGGCCAGACGCACCAGATTGGCGAAGATCTTCAGGTTCCGCCCGTGCCAGGCCCCGACCCAGTTCGCCCCCTGATTGACTTCACGCCCGCCGAGCAGGGCGTATTCGTAATAGGTCCGGTGCATGCCCAGCAGGAACTCGGGCGTGTTCATCACCGCCAGCCATTCGGGGATGGGCCGGGACTGGACAAGGTCCGTCATGCGCTGGCCCCGCGCCGGATTCCGCAGCGTCGCCATGCGCGCCTGCTCGCCGGCGGCCTCGGCCCCGTCGATCCAATTGTAATCCGCCTCCTCGCCCGGCGGCATGTCGTTCCAGTCGACGCCGTAGACCCGCTCGTGGCCGAGCCGGGCCGCCAGCCGAAGGCCGATCTGGTCGACCTCGCTGGCCGTCAGGGCATAGGTCCCGGCGCGATAGTCGGCGTAGCGCCGGTCCAGTCTCGCCTGGCCGGTGGTGTCGATCTCCACCGCGATCCGCGTCGGCCGCCACCGGGCCAACGCCTCGACCACGGCCTCAATCTCCGCCTGCCGGGCCGGGCTCAATACATTATCGACCTCGGTGCGCAGCACGTCGGCGTTGTTGTTGGCCAGATGCGCGGTGCCCAGGACCATCAGGGCCGGTCGTTCGTCGATGCGCCGTTCGCTGAGCAGCTGGACGGGCTGCAGCGCCGGCGGCGTCTGCGCCGCGGCGGGCGCGGCGGCCGCCAGCGACAGGGCGAGAGCGAACAACAGGCGATGCGACATGAGGGGCTCCGGTGAAGGTTCGCCGGAGGCTTAGCCCTTGGGTTTCCGCGTGGCCCGTTACGAATTGTTCAGGCGCGAGCCGATCCGATGGCGGGCATATAGGGCGCCCGGGGCCTACCGGTCCGCGTCCGACCTCTCGCCCGCTTGCGACGCCCGTCGCCACTCGCGCTCGGCCGCCGCGTCCCACATGCGTTCCAGAGCCTCGACCGCCTGGGCAAGGGCGCGCGCCTCTGTAGCCCGCCCCTCGCCGACCAGGACGGTCGCGCGGTTCAGGGCGAGGGCGAGCGAGACCTCCGGATCGAGCCCGGACAGATCGGGCAGGTCTTCGGGCGGCGCCAGCGGGGCCAACCCCGGCCCTGGATCGTCGGCCCCGCCGCGCACCGGTTTCAGATCCATCTGTTCGGCGATCCGCTTGCGGGTCCAGCCCTCGGCCATGGCCCGCCGCCGCAGGTTCGACAGCCCGACATCGAATCGGCGCGCGACCGACGGCGCGGACTCCCCCGCCACATAGGCCTTGCGAACCTGCGCCCAGGTCTCCGGCCCGCGATATTTGCGCAAACGGTAGTGTTCCATCGGGAGAGGATCGCACGCCGTTACGTCAGAAACGGACGTATGCCGCCGCTTGGCCGTCCCACCAGCCCCTGCCGTCATCCTCGGGCTTGACCCGAGGATCAGACCGTCCGCTGCTCCGTCAGAAGGCGCACGGGCCCGCTCGCGGGGCCGTCCCAATCGCACAGTCCGCCTCTCGCCTCTGATCCTCGGGTCAAGCCCGAGGATGACGGATCGGAAAAGAAAGAACGCCCGCCTGATGGACCTTCAGCCTCCGCACTATTCTTCATGGCCGACCTGACCAAACTGCGCCCGTGTTTGCAGTCGCCCCATGGTCGAAATAGCCACGAACTGGTCAGTCGTGCGCATAATCCTGGATCGGTCGCACATCGAGGTCGCCGGCCTTGATCGCCCCGATGGCCTGCGACGCCGCCAGCGCCCCCGCCGTGGTGGTGTAATAGGGGATCTTCATCATCAGGGCCGTGCGGCGCAGGCTGAAGCTGTCCTGCAGCGACTGTTTGCCCTCGGTGGTGTTGAAGACCAGCTGGACCTCGCCGTTCTTCATCGCGTCGACGATGTGCGGCCGGCCTTCCAGCACCTTCTTGACCAGCCCGACCTCGAAGCCCTGTCCGGTCAGATAGGCGTGGGTTCCCGCCGTGGCGATGATCGAAAAACCCTCGCCGATCAGCGTCTGGACCGCCTCGACGATGAAGGGCTTGTCGTCCTCCTTGACCGAGACGAAGGCGCAGCCGGCGACGGGCAGGGTGGTGCCGCCGCCGATCTGGCTCTTGGCGAAGGCGCGGGCGAAGGCGGGGGCCATGTCGGCCTCGCCGTCACGCTTCCAGTCCAGCCCCATGACCTCGCCGGTCGAGCGCATCTCGGGACCCAGAACCGTGTCGACCCCGGCGAAGCGGGCGAACGGGAAGACCGCTTCCTTGACCGCGATATGGTCATACGGCTTGTCGGTCAGGCCGAAGGATTTCAGCGGCACGCCGGCCATGACCTTGGCCGCTATTGAAGCAATGGGTTGCCCGATGGTCTTGGCCACGAAGGGCGCCGTGCGGCTGGCGCGCGGATTGACCTCCAGCACGAAGATGCGCGGTTCGGCGCTGTGCGGCTCCTCGATGGCGAACTGGACGTTCATCAGGCCGCGCACCTTCAGGGCCCGGGCCATGGCCTCGGTCTGGCGCTTCAGCTCGGCCACCGTCTCCGCCGACAGGGAGTGGGGCGGCATCGAGCAGGCGCTGTCGCCCGAGTGCACCCCGGCCTCCTCGATATGCTCCAGCACCCCGGCCACGAACACCGTCTCGTCGTCGCACAGGGCGTCGACGTCGACCTCGGTGGCGCGGTTCAGATAGTGGTCGATCAGCACGGGGTCGTCGCCCGACACCCGCATGGCCTCGCCGACATAGCGGTCCAGCTGTTCGCGGTCGTGGACGATGACCATGCCGCGCCCGCCCAGCACATACGAGGGCCGCAGCACGACCGGATAGCCGACCTCGTCCGCCTTCTGCGCGGCTTCCTCGGCGCTGCGGGCCAGGCCGTTGGGCGGCTGCATCAGGCCGATGTCGTGCAGCATGACCTGGAAACGCTCGCGGTCCTCGGCAAGGTCGATGGAATCCAGCGAGGTGCCGAGGATGGGCACGCCGTCCTCGTGCAGCGCGTGGGCCAGCTTCAGCGGCGTCTGGCCGCCGAACTGGACGACCACGCCGATCAGGTCGCCGGTCGAGCGCTCGACCTCGATCAGCTCCAGCACGTCCTCGGCCGTCAGCGGCTCGAAATACAGCCGGTCGGAAGTGTCGTAGTCGGTCGAGACCGTCTCGGGGTTGCAGTTGACCATAATCGACTCGACGCCGATGTCGGCGAAGGCGAAGGCCGCGTGGCAGCAGCAGTAATCGAACTCGATCCCTTGCCCGATACGGTTCGGCCCGCCGCCCAGAATTATCGCCTTTTTTCTGTCGGTTGGAGCGGATTCGCACTGCGGAACCTGGCCCAGGGAGCCGGTCTCATAGGTCGAATACATATAGGCCGTGGCCGAGGCGAACTCGGCGGCGCAGGTGTCGATGCGCTTGAACACGGGGCGGACGTTCAGCGCGCGGCGGGCCTTGCGCACTGCGGCCTCGGTCGTGCCGGTCAGCTGGGCGAGACGGGCGTCGGCGAAGCCCTTGGCCTTCAGCTTGCGGAAGGCGGTGGCGTCGGTCGGCAGACCCGTGACGCGGATGTGGCCTTCGGTGCGCACGATGTCGGCGATCTGGCGCAGGAACCAGGGCTCGTACGAGCACGCCGCATTGACCTCTTCGACCGACAGGCCGTGGCGGAAGGCCTGGGCGATGACCAGAATGCGGTCCGGCGTCGGCTGCCCCAGCGCCCGCACCACGGCGGCTCGGGCCGAGGCGTCGTCCTCGACGTCGACAACGCCGTCGATGTCGATCTCGTTGAAGCCGGTCAGGCCGGTCTCCAGCCCGCGCAGGGCCTTCTGCATCGACTCCTGGAAGGTCCGCCCGATGGCCATGACCTCGCCGACCGACTTCATCGAGGTCGACAGGGTCGCCTCGGCGCCGGGGTATTTCTCGAAGGCGAAACGCGGAATCTTGGTGACGACATAGTCGATGCTCGGCTCGAACGAGGCCGGCGTGACCATGGTGATGTCGTTGGTCAGTTCATCCAGCGTGTAGCCGACGGCCAGGCGCGCCGCGACCTTGGCGATCGGGAAGCCGGTGGCCTTGGACGCCAGGGCCGAGGACCGCGACACCCGCGGGTTCATCTCGATCACCACCATGCGGCCGTCGGCCGGATTGATGGCCCACTGCACGTTCGATCCGCCGGTCTCGACGCCGATCTCGCGCAGGACGTTGATCGAGCCCGTGCGCATGCGCTGGTACTCTTTGTCGGTCAGCGTCAGGGCCGGGGCGACGGTGATGGAGTCGCCGGTGTGCACCCCCATCGGGTCGATGTTCTCGATCGAGCAGATGATGATGCAGTTGTCCGCCTTGTCGCGGACGACCTCCATCTCATACTCCTTCCAGCCCAGCACGCTTTCCTCGACCAGCACCTCGGTGGTCGGCGACAGGTCGAGGCCGCGTTCGACGATCTCGCGGTATTCCTCGACATTGTAGGCGATGCCGCCGCCGGTGCCGGCGAGGGTGAAGCTGGGCCGGACGATGGCCGGCAGGCCGACGAACTCCAGCGCGGCGTCGGCCTCGTCGATGTGGTGGATGGCCTTGGACCGCGGGCTCTCGAGACCCAGCTTGTCCATGGCGTCGCGGAATTTCTGGCGGTCCTCGGCCTTGTCGATGACGTCGGCGCGGGCCCCGATCATCTCGACGCCCCATTTCTTCAGCGCCCCGCTCGCATCCAGCGCCAGGGCCGTGTTCAGCGCCGTCTGCCCGCCCATGGTCGGCAGCAGGGCGTCGGGCCGCTCCTTGGCGATGATGCGCTCGACGAACTCCGGCGTGATCGGCTCGATATAGGTGGCGTCGGCCACCTCCGGGTCGGTCATGATCGTGGCCGGATTGGAGTTGACCAGGATGACCCGATACCCCTCCGCCTTCAGCGCCTTGCACGCCTGCACGCCCGAGTAATCGAACTCGCACGCCTGCCCGATCACAATGGGCCCCGCCCCAATGATCAGTATGGATTTCAAGTCTGTGCGTTTGGGCATGGGCCTGAGGCTCTTCTTCTTGGGTCTTCAGTTCGTCAGCACCGCGCACTCCCAGCCGTCGTAGTCCAGCTGGAAGGCCGCGGCCCAGGATTGCATCATGGTGGAGACGGGCGAGAACGATGCTTCGTCCACCGCCATCGTAGTTTCGAGGATGGTGCAGTCGTCGTCGCCCCGGGTCAGGAAGCCGGCCCGCCGCGCCACCTCATTCAGGTCGTCGTGGGCTCCGTCCCCGTAGAAGTAGAACAGGGTGTGCCGCGGCGTGACGCCGCTGTCGCCATGCGCCGCGAGGGACGCCCGGATCATGGCGTCGCGCTCTTCGTGAGGGACCTCATCTTCAAGCACGGGCGGTCACGCTCCTTGCGCGCGCGGACCCGGCGCGGGCGGCGGCCAGCGCGGATCAGTTCGGGTTGTCGGCTAAGCGGCCCGTCTAAAGACGGGGGGGCGGAGGAGCAAGCGCTTATCCGTCCGACCGCCCATCGATCCAGTCCGGCAGGGCGGTGATGCTGTTGAGCGCGCCGTAGCGCGGGTGGGCTTCGGGCGCATCCGCCAACTCGTGCGCCCAGGTGATCGCATAGGGGATATGGACCGCGAAGGCCCCCGCATCCAGCGCCGGCAGGACGTCGGACTTCATCGAGTTCCCGGCCATCACGGCCTCGCCCGGTCCCGTGCCATGCCGGGCGAACACCCGCTCGTAGGTCGTCCGGTCCTTCTCCGAGACGATCTCCACGGCCGCGAACAGCTCGCCCAATCCGGACGCCGCCAGCTTGCGTTCCTGGTCCAGCAGATCGCCCTTCGTGACCAGCACCAGCCGGTAGCGCTCCGACAGCCGGGCCAGGGCCTCGTCGACGCCGGGGAGGGTCTCGACCGGATGGGCCAGCATCTCGCGGCCGGCCGCCAGGATCTCGCGGATCACGCCGGCGGGCGGATCGCCGCCGCACATCTCCATCGCCGTCTCGATCATGGAAAGGGTGAACCCCTTCACGCCGTAACCATAGAGCCGCAGATTGCGCCGTTCGATTTCGGCCAGCCGCGCCTCGATCGCGCCGTTGTCGTGGTCCGTCAGCAGCTCGAGAAACCGCGCCTGGGTCAGCCGGAAGACGGTTTCGTTGTGCCAGAGCGTGTCGTCGGCATCGAGGCCGACCGTGGTGATGGTCATGGGCTCTCCTGACGCGCGCCGACGGTCCGGTCAACGTCTGGAACAGGGCGGAGTCCCGCGCCGGGAATCGGCATGGTTATCGGCCTTTGACCACCTTCGTCAGCAATGTGTTTTCACCTTGCGGCGCTTCTGAACCCAAGGGGGCCTTTCTTTCGACCGGCTGGAGACAACGGTCATGAGGCACGACCCAGGGTACCCCGCCACGTTCACGCGCTCGTTGGCGGACGACGTGCCGGAGGATGGACTGAAGGAAGCGATCGCCCACATCGGCGAGCGCCGGTCCTATGCGGCCCCCTATGAGAGCCTGACCTTCTCGCTTCTGACCCGCGCCCGGCGCGAACTGGTCGTGACCCTGGCGGCGCAGCCCGTCTTCGATCTCGTCCGCTCCACCCCCGTCGCACGACGGATTCGCCGGAGCGTGCGCCATCGCGGCGGCGAAACCGCCCTGATCGGACTGGGCCGCCGCACGCTCGAGCCCGTGGACCTGATCCGCATCGACACCCAGACCCTCCGGAACGGCCTCGACCTGTTGCGCCTCGGGACACATGACAGCGGCGTGCTGCCCGCCTTCTGGCGCACGATGGCCTCGAGCGGCGGCCGGTTCGACCTGCTGTGCGCGGAGATGCAGCACGAGTCCGCGCCGGGGACCCTTCTGATCGAGGTCATGGGAGGGCTGGAGCAGGCCCCGGTAGACGCTATTCAGGAAGCGATCGAACATTTCGAGACGGGGTCGCTGGGGCTGATTCTGCATATCGCGCCGGACGCCGGCGCGGCGGCGCGGCTGTCGCAGGTGCGGGCCCAGTGCCTGGCGATCGACTTCGCCGGCGTCGAGCACGAGCGCGCCCGCGACTGGCAGGGGGCGGCGCAACTGATCGGGGCGGCCCGGCGAGCCTGCCCGCAGGTGATGTTGCTCAACCTGCGACCGGATCGGGGGCTGGCCGCCCAGGCCGCCGGGGCCACCCACGCCGTGTTCGCGGGCATGGAGGCCGTTATCGTCTGAGGACGGTTGACGTCGCGGCCGGCCGCGGGCCTTGATCGGCCATGCAGGTCACGCTTCCCGCCCGTCTCTATGGTTGTCCCGACGCCTGGCTCCGGGAGCGGACGGCGGTGTTCGGCCGCGCCTGGCTGTTCCTGGGACACGAAGCGGAAGCGACCGCTCCGGGGGATTGGATCGCGACCGATATCGCCGGACACAGGCTGCTGGTCGTCCGCGGGAAGGACGGGGTGCTGCGGGCGTTCCACAACGTCTGCCGTCACCGGGCCGGACCGTTGGCGCAGGGCGCCGCCGGCCACTGCGATGGCGAACTGGTCTGCGCCTACCATGGCTGGCGCTATGCGCTGGACGGCCGGCTGCGGGCGGCGACCGGGTTTGGATCTGTCGACGGGTTCGATCCCCGCGACTTCGGCCTTCTGGGCGTGCGCCTGGAGACCTGGCGGGGGCTGGCTTTCGTGAACCTCGACCCCGAGGCGGCGCCGCTCGCCGCGCATGTCGGACCGCTGGAGACGTTGCTTGCGGAGCGGGGTCTGGAGATCGCCGCGCCGGCCCTGCGCCGGAGCCACGATCTGGCCTGCGACTGGAAGGTCTATGTCGAGAACTATCTGGAGGGCTACCACATCGGGGCGGTGCATCCGGCGCTGGCGGGGGAGCTGGGCGCGGCCGAGTATCGGGTCCGGGTCGAGGGCGATCTGGTCGTGCAGGAGGCGGTCGGCGTCAACGACGGCCCGCAGGCGGGCGTCTGGGGCTGGCTGTGGCCGAACCTGGGGATCAACGTCTATCGGGACGGGGCCATGATCGAGCGGATGACGCCGGTGGGGCCGGGGCGAACGCGGCTGGACTATCTGTTCCTCAACGACGGCGGCGCGAACGCGTTGCGAGAGGCGCTGGCGGCTTCCGATCGTTTGACGGCCGAGGACGTCCGCATCTGCGAGGCGGTGCAGGCCAATCTCTTGGCCGGGGCCTATGATACGGGCGTGCTCAGCGCCCGGCATGAGGCCGCCGTGGCTTGGTTCCAGTCCCGTCTCGCCGAGGTTCATGCATGACCGACGTCCGTCCGAACCTTCCGCTGGCCGAGGAGCCGCTGACGGAGCGACACAAGCTGGGCTGGGGGCTGGCGGCGCTGGTCGTGGCCGGAAACATGATCGGCTCGGGCGTCTACCTGCTGCCCGTCAGTCTGGCGCCGGTGGGCAGCTCCAGCCTGATCGGCTGGCTGGTGGCGGGGGCGGGGGCGGTGACGCTGGCGCTGGTGTTCGGCGCGCTGGGCCGGTTGCAGCCGGACGCGGACGGGCTGCCGGGCTTCGCGGAGCGGGGGCTGGGCCGCTTCTTCGGCTATCAGACGGCGCTGGCCTTCTGGACCGCCTGCCTCGTCGGCAATGTCGCCATCGCGGTGGCGGCGACAGGCTACCTGGGCTTCTTCTGGCCGGTGCTGAGGGACCCGGTGGCGGCGACCTTCTGCAACCTCGGCATCATCTGGCTGGCGACCTTCGCCTACATCATCGGCGCGCGGACGGCGTCGAGCCTGGCGGCGGTGGCGCTGGCCATCGGCCTGGCGCCGATCGTCATCGCCGTCGCGGCGGGGGTCATGGCCTTCGACCCTCAGACCTTCGCCGACTCCTGGAGCCCGTCGGGAACGCCGCTGCTCCAGAGCGTGCCGGCGTCGCTGGCGATCATCTTCTGGGCCTTTCTCGGGGTCGAGAGCGCAGCGGCGCTGTCGGTCCGGGTCAAGCATCCCGGACGCGACGTCGGGCGGGCGTCGGTGGCGGGCGTGTTGCTGGCGACGGTCATCTACATCGCGGCGACGGTGGCCGTGTTCGGGGTCATCCCCGCCGACGTGCTGGCCGAGTCGAGCAGTCCGTACGCCGATCTGGCGGCGCGGGTGTTCGGGGCCTCGATCGCCGGGATCGTGGCCGTCTGCGCCGTGATCAAGACGATCGGCACCGTCGGCGGCTGGGTCATGCTGGGCGGCGAGACGGCGCGGTCGGCGGCGCGGCAGGGCTATCTGCCCTCCGGCTTCGGGGCCGGCGAGCGCACCCCGATCGCCAATCCGCTGCTGGGCGGGGCGATCATGAGCGTGGTCGCGGTGATCTCGGGCCAGCCGACCTTGGGCGGCCAGTTCGGAATGCTGGTCGGGGTCACGGCGGTGCTCAGTCTGGTGGTCTACGCCATCTGTTCGGCGGCCCTGTTCCGGCTGGCGCGGCGCTCGCGGGCGCGGATCACGGCCGTCGTCGGCTTCCTGTTCGCCACCGCCGCCGTGGCCGCCGCCGCGCCGGGATACATCCTGCCGACGGTCGGCTTCTTCGTCGTGACGAGCCTGGCGTGGATGGCGTTCCTCAGAAAGTCGCGCTCGCGCGTTGACCCCGTGGCGGGCGACGCCTAACCACCGCGCCGTTTGCTCGCCGGGATTCGGTGTTACGGAGCCTGCCATGACCACCAAGCTTCTTCCCGGCGTCACCGGCGTGCTCGCGCTGGCGGACGGAACCATCCTGCAGGGCCTCGGCTGCGGCGCGACCGGCTCGGCCCTCGGCGAGGTCGTCTTCAACACCGCCATGACCGGCTATCAGGAGATCCTGACCGACCCGTCCTACATGAGCCAGATCCTCGCCTTCACCTTCCCGCACGTCGGCAACACAGGGGTGAATATGGAGGACATCGAACAGATCGGCGGCGGGTCCGACACCGCGGCGCGCGGGGCGATCTTCCGCGACATGCCGACCGATCCGGCCAACTGGCGCAGCGAGAGCGATTTCGACGGCTGGATGAAGCGGCGCGGCGTGGTCGGGCTGGCCGGTGCCGACACCCGGGCGCTGACGGCGCGCATCCGCGACGCCGGCGCGCCGCACGCGGTGATCGCCCACGATCCGGAAGGCCGCTTCGATCTGGAGGCCCTGACAGCCCAGGCGAAGGCGTGGACCGGGCTGGTCGGCCTCGACCTGGCCAAGGACGCCTCGACCCTGCAGTCGTTCGACTGGGACGAGGGGCTGTGGGACTGGCCCGAAGGCCATCCGCGCGTCGACGCGTCGAACCGGTCGGTGGTGGTCATCGACTATGGCGTGAAGCGCAACATCCTGCGCGCCCTGGCCTCGACCGGCGCGAAGATCACCGTGGTCCCGGCCGACACCACGGCCGAGGCCATTCTGGCGCGCAATCCGGACGGGGTGGTGCTGTCCAACGGGCCGGGCGATCCGGCCGCGACGGGCGTCTACGCCGTGCCGGAAATCCGCAAGCTGGTCGACAGCGGCAAGCCGATGTTCGGCATCTGCCTCGGCCACCAGATGCTGGCCCTCGCGCTGGGGGCGAAGACGATCAAGATGGATCAGGGCCACCACGGGGCCAACCATCCGGTCAAGGACCTGACCACGGGCAAGGTTGAGATCGTGTCGATGAACCACGGCTTCACCGTCGACCGCGACAGTCTGCCGGACGCGGTGGTCGAGACCCACGTCAGCCTGTTCGACGGCACCAACTGCGGCATCGCCCTGAAGGACCGGCCGGTGTTCAGCGTGCAACATCACCCGGAGGCGTCGCCGGGACCGACCGACAGCCTCTACCTGTTCCAGCGCTTCGCGGACTCGATGAAGGGCTGAGGCTGCGATCGCATCCCGGGGGTACGGGATGACAGGGTGCGTCTTCAAAAAATGCGATGTGCGAGTCCGCCTGATCAGACTCGCACGCCCTGACTGGGCGAAAACCGGGCCTGAAGGCGGCGCCGGTGCGGATCTGTGCTGTCAAAGACCAGGCCCGGTGGGGCTTTGAGCAGTGAAGCACGGTGCTGCGTCAGAAGCGGACGTGGGCGCGACAAGGCGCGATTTCGACTGCCGGCGAAGGCGCGCGGGAGTGTCGGAATGACCCGCGAAGTGTCGGGATGACAGGGTATGGGTTGGCAGGGTTTTGGCCCTCCCGGCCCGTCAGTGGACCCGCCTACTCCTCGAACCCGAACCGCACCGCCACGCTGACCAAGGCGTTCTCGCCGTCGTGGGAGCGCATCAGGACGCTGACGTAGCGGACAGGCCCGAGACGGCGGCCGGAGGCTTCGGCGATGGTTTCGGCCTGGGCGCGGGCCTTGCGCACGCCGTCGGCCGTGGCCTGATTCCAGACCGCCTCGCCCGGGTCGCGGGCGCCGTCCAGTCCGAGCAGGGACAGGAAGGGCGTCATGGCGCCGAGGTTCAGGCCGTTCAGGCTATCGTCCAGATTGCTCACGCCGGCGTCGACGAGGGCGTCGACGAACTCGGGCAGGCGTGACTCGTTCGGCCGATCCAGCTTGACCTGGACGGAGGCGGTCACGGTGCGGGGATCGGTTTCGCCCGCAGCGGCGTCGATCCCGGCGGCCGCGGCGTCCGGGTCATCCCAATCGATGTCAGCCATGGGAGCGTCGCCGCTCAACCAGGCGGGCGTCGTCTCGCCGATCGAATAGTTGGTGGCGCCGACATCCATGGCGACGTCGAAGCGGTTGGCGACGGAGCGGACGCGCTCCAGCTGGGCGTTGCGGTCGGCGACGGCCGCGACCGCCGTCTGGCCCGTTCCCTTGATGGTGACCGTCATCGGCGTCGAGGCGGCGGCCGGCATCGGCGCCTCGCCCTGGGCGGTGACGAACAGGCCGGGACCGCCGGTCATCGATTCCGCCATGCTCTGGCCGAACTGATCGACCGCGGCGGCGACGGGGCCGGCGATGTCCTGCGCCGCGACGGGCGTGGTTGTGGCGAGCGCGGCGACGGCCGCGGCGATGGCGAGACGGTTCATGGTTCTGTTCCCCCCGGAGATGTGGGGAGACACAACCACAGGAGTCTGGCCGTGGCTAGTTGGCCGCCGCCTTCGGTTCGGCCTGGAACATCTTGTTGACGATCACCCAGCGGCCGTCGATGCGCGACAGGGCCATGTAGTCGGTGAAGCGCACCGTCGGGTAGTCCAGCACGATCTTGGCCACGGCGGTGTCGCCCGTGATGTCGATGCTCTCGATCCAGCGGCGGCGCTGCGCCTCGTCGGCGGGCGGGGCGCCGGACGCGCGGCTGATGTACTGCTCCGCCGTCATCCGGATCAGCGTCCCGTTGCGCATGCCCCAGAGCTGGGCGTCCGGGTGGAAGGCGGGGCGGAAGTCTTCGGCGCGTCCGGTGGCGTGGCCGCGAAGGTAGGCTTCAAGCGGCGCGCGCACGGCGGCGTCGACGGCCTGGACCTCGGGGGAATGGGCGCGCCAGGCGTCCTGGGCGAAGGCGGGCGCGGCCGTCAGGACGGCGGCGAGAGCGGCGGCGATGATCAGCGGTTTCATGGCGGTCTCCGTCCCCGATCCCCGGTCACAGCCAAGCATGTTCGGGAGAGGGGGTGAAGAGCCCGGCCGAACGAGCGCGTCAGGGCAGGGGCGCGAAGCTCTTTTCCTCGCGCAGGGCGCTGGCCTTGCGGACGGCCACCGGCGCGGCGTTGAGCCAGTAGTCGGCGTCTTCCGACCGGTTGCTGCGCCGACGCTCGAGGCCGCGCCTGCGGCGCAGGGCCGCGTTCTCGAGCAGGCGCGCGTGCAGGGCGCGGGGCGACAGTTCGGCGATGGCGGGGGAGCCGGGGACGGCGACGGCG
>NZ_JAVHLH010000170.1 GCF_031082345.1 Brevundimonas sp.
GGCCCGGCCCGGGCCAGCGGGAATTTCTACCTCGGGGGCGACCGGATCCGCCTGACTGACGTCGACCTCGATGCGGGCGGGGTGACGGCGCAGGGCGCGATCGCCCTGTCCAACCGCGTCCCCTCGAGCGCCGACCTGACCTTCACGGCTCGCCCGGGGGCATTCCTCGCCTCGGGCACGGCCGATGGCCGCATCCGCCTGACCGAAGGCGCCGGGGCCGAGACCGCCATACTCGATGTCACCGGCCGCAATGTCCGCCTCGCCGGATCGTCCTGGATCATCCGCTCGCTGGACCTGAGCGGTCGCGGCACGCTGGACCGCCTGCCCTTCACCGTGAAGGCCGACGTCGGCGGCGCCACCCCGGTCAGCTTCGACGGAACCGGCGTCTATTCCCGCCAGGCGAACGCCCAGACCATCGTGCTGGAAGGCTCGGGCCGGGTCCGCGAGATCGCCTTCGTCACGCGCAACCCGGCGGTCGTGGCCCTGTCCGGGGACGGCCGCGTGGTCCGGGTCGACCTCGGGGTCGGCGGCGGCGTCCTGACCGGAGAACTGCGCCAGGATTCCCGCGCCGCCATCATCGAGGCCAATCTGACCAGCGTCGAACTGGGATCCCTCGCCCCCGACCTGCGCGGCCGGGTGACCGGACGGCTGTCGCTGCGGGGGTCGGGCGACGACCTTTCGGGTTCGGCGAACGTGGCGCTTGAGGACGTGCGCAGCATCGACGCGCCGCGCGGCCTCGCCATCGACGGCACCCTGAACGCCGTGCTGGTCGACAACACCCTGCGCGTCCAGGCCCAGGTCGCCGACGAAGGCGCGGTGCGGGCGAACGCCGACATCACCCTGCCCGTGGAGGCTTCGGCCGCTCCGCTGCGCCTGGCCGTGGTTCGGACCCGGCCGATGTCCGGCGAGATCGACATCCAGGGACAGGTGCAGCCGGTCTGGGACCTGTTCCTCGGCGGCGAGCGGTCGCTGTCCGGCAACATCAACGCCCGCGCGACCCTGGCCGGCTCGATCGCCGCGCCCCGCATCAACGGACGGATGGACCTGTGGGAGGGCGGGTTCCGCGACAACGCCACGGGCCTGCAGCTGCGGGACGTGACCCTGGCCAGCCGGTTCGACGACACCACCGCCATGATCGAGAGCTTCTCGGCCACGGATGGATCGGGCGGCCGGGTGTCCGGCGACGGTCGCATCGGCCTGCGCGAAGGCTCCGGCTCCAGCGTCGAGCTGACCCTCACCCGGTTCACGATCATCGACAACGATATCGCCGAGGCGCGCGCGTCCGGCCCGCTCAGCGTGGTCCGGGCCGAGGACGGCAAGATCCAGCTGACCGGCCGCATCGACATCGACGAGGCCACCATTCAGGCGAACCCGCCGGGCTCCAACGGCATCGTCCGCATGGATGTGGTCGAGATCAACAAGCCCGGCGGGGATGTTCCCGAGGAAGAGCAGAACCGACCCCGCGGTCCGCAAATCGGCGTCGACATCGCCATCCGCTCGCCCGGAGGCGACGTGCGCGTGGTCGGGCGCGGGCTGAATGTGGAGATGAACGTCAACGCCCGGGTGACCGGCACGATCAACCGGCCGACCCTGACCGGGACCGCACAGGTGGTGCGGGGCGACTATGACTTCGGCGG
Source organism: Brevundimonas sp. (assembly GCF_031082345.1). Lineage (GTDB taxonomy): Bacteria > Pseudomonadota > Alphaproteobacteria > Caulobacterales > Caulobacteraceae > Brevundimonas. The sequence continues at coordinate 1,638 of NZ_JAVHLH010000170.1, forward strand.
CAAGCGCTTCATCTTCGATGATCGGGGCGTGGTCACCCTGTCGACCCGCCCGAGCCAGATTCGCCTCAACCTGACCGCGACCCGGGACGACCCCGCCCTGACGGCCACCATCCGGGTCACCGGCACGGCGGCGCGGCCCGAGATCGCCCTGACCTCGACTCCGGAACTGCCGCAGGACGAGATCCTGTCACAGGTGCTGTTCGGGCGGTCGGCGTCCCAGCTGTCGGCCTTCGAGGCGGCGCAGCTGGCCGCCAGTGTGGGCGCCCTGGCCGGGGGCGGCGGCTTCGACGTGATCGGTAATCTGCGGGAACTGGCCGGTCTGGACCGGCTGTCGTTCGGCGGCGAGGCGTCCAGCCTGACCGTCGCGGGGGGGCGCTACATCACCGACGACGTCTATCTGGAGATCATCGGCGGCGGCGAGGACGGCGCAGTGGTCAATGTCGAGTGGCAGGTGCGTCGCAACCTGACCATCAGCTCGAAATTCGGCGGACAGGGCGAGGCCAGCCTGTCGATTCGCTGGCGCCGCCAGTCCCGCCAGCCGGGCGCCGATCGCGAGGACCGGCGCCCGAACCGGTAGGCTCAGTAGGCCTGGGCGTCGCGGAACTTGCCGAGGGCGTTGGCGCCGCGGATGCCGGCGATGTGCAGGATCAGCTGGATGACCAGCAGGGCCAACCCGCCCCAGGTCTGCCACGCCGGCGCGGCGGCGGCGGCGGCGGGGATATCCAGCTGCTCGGCCATGACCATGCCCAGCGCAGTGGTGCCCAGTCCATAAACCACCAGAACGGTGAACAGGATCGGGATCACGATGTTCGGCTTGAACCACTGGACGAGGCCGAGGATCAGCTGGATCACGACCAGCACGCCGGCGAACACCATCGCCCCGCCGGCCATCATCTCCGTCATGCCCGCGGCCTCCGGGGAGGTGGCGGCGGCTTCCGCCATGGCGGCTTCCATCATGGGGGCGCCGGGCCCCATCAGCCAGACGATCCCGATGACCCCCCAGATCGCGCCGAGAAATATAGCGATGGCGCTGGCGCGCGCCGCGGCTTTCGCTTCCGCGGCGTTCGTGATCGCAGCGGTCGGGTTCATCCCCCTCACCATGTCGGTCATGCCAGTGTCCTCCCTGTTTGGCCGCCACACCCTATAAGGGCCGGGGCCCGGTGCAACGCACAATCGGCGGCCGCCTTCACCTTTGCCGTCGGCGCCGCTAGGGTCCGGCCGCATGCGGATTCTCCCTCACGACCAGACCGTGCTCGACCATGTCGCGGCGCGGGAGACGGCCATCGTCGGCCGGGCGGTCGACTGGGCCGGGGTCAACTCCGGCAGCCGCAACGCCGCCGGACTGGCGCGCATGCTCGACCTGCTGGAGGCCGCGGCCGCGCCGCTGTCGGCCGAAGTGGCGCGCCTGCCCACCGCCGGCTCGACCAGCGTCGGCGACGACGGCGTCGTGCGTGAAGAGGCCTACGCCGACGCCCTGAAGATCAGCAAGCGGCCGCAGGCGCCGGTGCAGGTGATCCTGACCGGCCATTACGACACCGTCTTTCCGGCGGAGAGCGCCTTCCAGACCGTCACGACCCGCGCCGACGGCGCCCTGAACGGGCCGGGCGTCGCCGACATGAAGGGCGGGATCAGCGTCATGCTGGCGGCGCTGGAGGCGTTCGAGACCCATCCCGAGCGCGACCGCGTCGGCTGGACCGTGCTGCTCTCGCCGGACGAGGAGATCGGCTCGCCCGCCTCGGCCCCCCTGCTGGCCGAACTGGGCGCGCGGGGACACGTGGGCATGACCTATGAGCCGGCCCTGGCCGACGGCACCCTGGCGGGGGCGCGCAAGGGCAGCGGCAACTACCATCTGATCGTCAGCGGCAAAGCCGCTCACGCCGGGCGGGCCTTCGAGGAGGGCGCCAACGCCGTCGCCGGCGCCGCCATTCTCGCCGCCCGGCTGCATGCGCTGAACAGCCGGCGCGAGGGCGTCACCGTCAATGTCGCCAGGATCGCCGGCGGCGGTCCGCTGAACGTCGTCGCCGACAACGCCGTGGTCCGTTTCAATGTCCGCGTGCCGGACAAGGCCGCGTCCGACTGGATCGAGGCGGCGGTGCGCGAGATCGCGGCCGAGCCGCCCTTCCCCGGCCTGACCCTGGACCTGCACGGCGGCATGACCCGCCCGCCCAAGCCGATGGACGCCAGCCAGTCCGCCCTGTTCGAGGCCGTGCGAGAGACCGGCGCCCTGCTGGGCCAGGCCATCGCCTGGAAGCCCTCGGGCGGCGTCTGCGAGGGCAACAATCTGCACGCCGCCGGCCTGCCCAATATCGACACCCTCGGGGTGCTGGGCGGCGACATCCATTCGGACCAGGAGTTCGCCTGGCCCGCCAGCTTCGTCGAACGCGCACAGCTCGGCGCCCTGATCCTGTGCAAGATCGCCTCGGGCGAGATCGACGCCCTCAAACTGAAGTCCCTGCGTCTGGAGACGATGTAACCCCATGCTCGTCGTCCGACCCGCCGGCCCCGCCGACCTCGATCACCTGCTGGAACTGGCCATCCTCAGCGGCCCCGGCTTCACCAGCCTGCCCGAGGACCCCGACCAGCTGGCCGAACGGCTCGAGCTCGCCCGGGACAGCTTCTCCGGCCAGCTGGCGGCGCCGGACTGCTGGTACACCCTGATGCTCGAGGAGTCGGAGACCGGCGACGTCGACGGCGTCGGCTCGGTCAAGGCCGCGGTCGGGCTGAACCGGCCGTTCTTCTCGTTCCGGCTGGTCAAGAACACCCAGTCCTCGCCTTCGCTCGGGGTCAGGCTGGATCACCACACCCTGGTGCTGGTCAACGAGTGCACCGGCTGGTCCGAAGTCGGGTCGCTGTTCCTCAAGGCCGACCGGCGCAAGGGCGGCGCGGGCCGCCTGCTCAGCCAGTCGCGCTACATGCTGATCGGGGCCCAGCCGGAGCTGTTCGCCGACAATGTGTTGGCCGAACTGCGCGGCGTGTTCACGCCCGACGGCGCCTGCCCGTTCTGGGACCATGTGGCGCACAAATTCTTCCCGATGGACTTCGACGACGCCGACCGCATGACCGGCTCGACCGACAAGCAGTTCATCCTCGACCTGTCGCCGCGCCATCCGATCTACGTCGAGCTGCTGCCCGAGCCCGCCCGGTCTGTGATCGGCAAGGTCCATCCGCAGGGGGTGCCGGCCATGGCCCTGCTGGAAAGCGAGGGCTTCCGGCCCAACGGCCTGGTCGACATCTTCGACGCCGGGCCGACCGTGTCGTGCCAGCGCGACAACATCCGCACCGTCCGCGACGCGCGCAGCCTGACTGTGCGGATCGCCGACGAGGTCGAGGCCGAACTGCCGGCCCTTATCTCGACCGACAGCGTCGCCGCCTTCCGCGCCGTCCGCCAGCGGGCCGCGGTCGAAGGCGACGCGGTCACCCTGAACCGCGAAACCGCCGACGCCCTGAAGGTGCGGTCCGGCGACACCGTGCGGGTGAAGACATGAGCCCCCATCTGGACCCCATGACCGTTTTCAAATCCATCGATCCCGCCACCGGCGAAACCGTCTGGGAGGGCGCCGCCGCCTCTCCCGCCGAGGTCCAGGCCGCCACGGACCGCGCCCGCGCCGCCTTCCCCGACTGGGCCGACCGTCCGCGCCAGGACCGCATCGACGCGGTCAAACGCTATCAGGCCGTGCTGAAGGAGCGCGCGCCGAAGATGGCCGAGGCCATCAGCCGCGAGACGGGCAAGGCCCTGTGGGAGACCACGGCCGAGCTCGGCGCCATGGCCGGCAAGGTCGATATCTCGATCCGCGCCTATGACGAACGCACCGGCGAACGTATCGCCGACACCGCCTTCGGCCAGGCCGTCCTGCGCCATCGCCCGCACGGCGTGGCGGCGGTGCTGGGCCCGTTCAACTTCCCCGGCCACCTGCCCAACGGCCATATCGTCCCCGCCCTGCTGGCCGGCGACACCGTGGTGTTCAAGCCGTCGGAGGAGACGCCCCTCATCGGCCAGCTGATGGCCGAAGCCTTCGAGGCGGCCGACCTGCCGGCCGGCGTGGTCAATGTGGTTCAGGGCGCGCGCGACACGGGCGCGGCCCTGCTGGACAGCGGCATCGACGCCCTGATGTTCACCGGCTCGGGCGCGGCCGGGGCCCACTTCCGGCGCAAATTCGCCGACGATCCGCACGTCATCCTCGCCCTCGAACTGGGCGGCAACAATCCGCTGGTGGTCTGGGACGTCGCCGACGCCGAGGCCGTGGCCGGGATCGTCGTCCAGTCCGCCTTCGTCACCACCGGCCAGCGCTGTTCCTGCGCCCGCCGCCTGATCGTGCCCGAGGGCCCGCAGGGCGACGCCATCGTGGCGGCGGTGGAATCAATGATTGATCGCCTGATCCTCGCTCCGTGGAATTCGACCCCGGAGCCCTATGCCGGCCCCCTGATCTCGGTGAAGGCGGCGGAAGGCGCGCTGAAGGCGCTGCAGGATCGCATCGACATGGGCGCAAGGGTGATCCGCGCGTCCGGCCCGGTCGACAACCTGCCCGGCGCCTTCGTCAAACCGGCCATCATCGACGTCACCGGCCAGAGCGGCCGCGTCGTCTACGACTACATGAAGCCCGACGAGGTGCGGCTGAAGCGGCTGGGCGA
>NZ_JAVHLH010000171.1 GCF_031082345.1 Brevundimonas sp.
GGCGCGGGCGCGCGCCTCCGACGGCCTCGAACTGACCGGCCGTTTCGTCCAGGGCGGACACGCCCTCGGCCGCACCTGGCCGCGCGCCCTGGTCTTCGTCGACGGCGAGGCCCTGGCCGCCGCCTCGTCGAGCGGCCATTTCATCGTCGGCTTCGACCGCGACGCCCCCGCCAGCGTCGAAATCGAGGTTCGCGCCGACGGCCGCTCGGTTCGCCGCGCGCTCGACATCGCGCCGGGCGACTTCCCCATCACCCGCGTCGACGGCCTGCCGCCGTCCACCGTGACCCCCACCGACCCGGCCCTGCTGGCCCGCATCGCCCGCGAGGTCGAACTCAAGACCGAGGGCTTCGCCAGCCGCCTCGACGCCGACCATTTCCGCGACGGCTTCGACTGGCCCGTGACCGGCTTCCGCGTCAGCAGCCGCTGGGGCGCCCAGCGCGTCCTCAACGGCACGCCGGCCCGGCCGCACTACGGCATCGACCTCGCCGCCCCGGCCGGGACGGTGATCCGCGCCCCTGCCGCCGGCCGGGTGACGCTCGCCGAGACCGATCTGCATTTCGAGGGCGGCCTGGTGCTGATCGACCATGGCCAGGGGCTGATCACCGCCTATCTGCACCAGTCGCGCCTCGACGTCCGCGCCGGACAGGACCTGCGCCGGGGTGATTCGGTCGGTCGGGTCGGCATGAGCGGCCGCGCCACCGGTCCGCACCTGTGCTGGCGCATGAAATGGCGCAACCGCAACCTTGATCCGTCGCTTCTGACCAGAACCTGAGCGGGAGTAAGCGATTACTACGTTCAGTGATCGCCGGTCAGTCATGGACAGGTAAGGTATCAGGCCTAGGATTAACCATCGCCGCGCCGCAAAGGCGCTTTGCCGGCCCATCCGCCATGTCGTCCCTCGCCGCCCTCCAGATCCTGCTCATCGACGACAATCCGCACATGCGGACTATCGCCTCGGCGGTGCTGAAATCCGCGGGCATCCGCAAGGTCTGGGAAGCGAACGACGGCGGAACCGGCCTGCAGATGCTGCGCGACCACGCCATCGACCTGGCCATCGTCGACTACAACATGTTCCCGCTGGACGGCGTCGAGTTCACCCGCCTGGTCCGCAACAGCCCCGACAGCGCCAATCCCTATCTGCCGATCATCATGATGACCGGCCACTCCGGCAAGCAGCGCGTCTATGAGGCCCGCGACGCCGGCGTCACGGAATTCCTGGCCAAGCCGATCACCGCCAAGGGGGTGCTCGACCGCATCCATTCGGTGATCTGGAAGCCCCGTCCCTTCGTCAAGACCGACGGCTATTTCGGTCCGGACCGTCGCCGCGTCACCCCGCCGGGCTTCCGCGGCCCGTTCCGTCGCGCCACCGACGCCAACCGCGCGCCGGCGACCGCCCCCGGGGGCTCTTCCGGCGCCCCGGCCGAGGCCTGACGTCACTCCGCATTCAGCGCCGCGTAGACCCGGTCGGGCCAGCGCCTGTGCACCCAGAACCAGTCGACCGGGTTCTCGCGCACCCGCGCCTCGATGAAGCTGGTGATGGCCTGCACCCCGCGCGCGATGTCCGCCGGCCGGTCGCCGGTCTTCTCCAGTTCGATCGGCGCGTAGAGGGTCACCCGGAACCGCACCCCGGGCAGCCGCACCACGGACATCGGCTGCAGCACTGTGCCGAAGCGCAGCGCCAGCCGGCTCGGGCCCGGCGCCGCATTGACCGGCTGGCCGAAGAAGGTCACTTCCGGCCCCTCCGAGAATTTCTGGTCGTTCATCAGCGCCACTGACTCGCCCCGCGCCATCCCGGCCAGCAGCTCGCGCGCGCCGTCCCCGCCCTTGGGGGCGAACAGCTTGACGCCATAGCGGGCCCGGGCCGCGATGATCTGGGCGTCGACGTAAGGGTTGTTGGCCGCGCGATAGGTGATCTGGCAGGGCACGCCGGCCCCGACGATGGTCGCCGCCAGGGTCTCGATATTGGCGAAATGCCCGCCGACGAAGACCACCGGTCGCCCCGACTCGCGGATGGCCTCCAGCCGCTCGCGACCGACCACCTCGATGCGCCCTTCCGCCACCAGCCGGTCCATCAGCGCCGTCTCGGCGAAGGCCCGTCCGGTCTGCTCCCACTGCGCCAGCGCCAGCGCCTCGCGTTCGGCCGGCGCCATGTCGGGGAAGGCGATGCGCAGGTTGCGCATCACCGTCTTCTGCGTCCCCGCTTTGGGCCCCAGCGTCCGCAGCAGCCAGCCGCCCAGAGCCGAGGCGCGCTCCACGCCCAGCAGCCGCATGAAGCCGATGAAGCCGGCGAAACCCGCCGCCTGCAGCCGCCAGATCAGGTCCTGGCGCAGGCTCACGCCTCCGGGATCGTCACCAGGCAATGGTGATCCCGCCGTCGACCACCAGCGTCTGGCCGGTCATGTAGCTGGACGCCGGGGAGGCCAGATAGACCGCCGCCCCGGCGATCTCGTCCGGCTGGCCGATCCGCTTCAGCGGCGCGGGATCGGTGACCTGCTTCAGCAGCTCCGGGTTCTCCCACAGATATTTGGCGAAGTCGGTCTGCACCAGGCCGGGGGCGATGGTGTTGACCCGCACGTTCGACGGGCCCCACTCGACCGCCAGGTTCCGCGCCAGCTGCATGTCGGCCGCCTTGGAGATGTTGTAGGCGCCGATCAGGGCGTTGCCGCGCAGGCCGCCGATCGACGACACGATGATCACCGATCCCGCCTTCCGCTCCAGCATCTGCGGCGCGACCATCTGGATCAGCCAGTGGTTCGAAACCACGTTGTTCTGCAGGATCTTGCCGAACTGGTCGTCCGAAATCCCCGCCATCGGTCCCGCATAGGGATTGGTCGCGGCGTTGCAGACCAGGATGTCGATCTTGCCGAAGGCGGCGTTGGTCTCGTCGACCAGCCGCTGCAGCTCCTCCTTCGAGGCGATGTTGGCCGGAACGGCGATGGCGCGGCCCTCGCCGTGCTTCGCATTGATCGCCGAGGCCACCTCGTCGCACGGCCCCGGCTTGCGCGACGAGATCACCACCTTCGCCCCATGCTCGGCCAGCCGCTCGGCGATGGCCTTGCCGATGCCGCGCGAAGAGCCGGTGATGACCGCGACCTGGCCGGTCAGATCGAACAATTCCATCGTTAACCTCGAAGAGTGGGGAGAATCCGTGCAGGAAGCCTAGGCGATCTGCCGTGATACCCCGATACTCGGGCGATTCCATCCGGGAACACGGAACAACCGTTTCCAATGCGCGCACTGACCCAAGGCTTCCTGCTCTTCGGCTACCTGTTCCTGTCCATGACGGTCGGCGCCTTCGTGTGGCGCGCGGGCCTCGGCGCCGGCGCGGGCGCGGCGGCCGGCATCGCCAGCCTCGGTCTGCTCGCCGCCATCCACACCTGGATCTCCGGCAAGGCCGAGCGCGCCGTGCTGAAGAAGGAGATCGACCAGGTCCGCGACGCCCACCGCCTGCTCGCCGACGCCATGGAGTCGACCCAGGGCGCCCTGACCGAACTGGCCCAGGCCATCGAGAGCGGGGCCCTCAGCTCGACCGAACAGCTGTCCGGCGAGGTCCGCATGCTGGAGTCGCTGATCCAGCAGATGAGCGAGTCGATCGACCAGCGCATCTCCCAGCCGACGCCGGAGAACACCTACGAGGCCCGCCACCGCGAGCAGTCCAACGTCCTGCTCCAGACCATCCACGAGGCCCTGGCCGAGAACCGCGTCGACCTCTACCTGCAGCCGATCGTCTCCCTGCCCCAGCGTCGGACCATCTTCTACGAGAGCTTCACCCGCCTGCGCGCCGCCGACGACCGCGTGATGATGCCGGCCGAATACCTGTCGGTCGCCGAGGGCGAGGGCCTGGTCCCCGCCATCGACAACCTGCTGCTGTTCCGCTGCGCCCAGATCGTCCGCCGCCTCGCCCGTCAGGACCGCAAGGTCGGGGTGTTCTGCAACGTCGCCCTGTCCTCGCTAGGCGACGAGACCTTCTTCCCCCAGTTCCTCGACTTCCTTAGCGAGAACCGCGACCTCAACCAGGCCCTGATCTTCGAGCTCGGCCAGGCCACTTTCGACGCCCGCGGCGCGGTCGAGGCCCGCAACATGGCCAAGCTGGCCGACCTCGGCTTCCGCTTCTCGATCGACAAGGTCCAGACCCTCGACCTCGACTTCGCCGACCTCCAGCGCTCCGACGTCAAATTCATGAAGGTGTCGGCCGACCTGCTGATCGAGACCCTGCTGGATGCCGACTCCGCCTCGGCCCTGCCGGCCCTGCGCGACATCTCCGCCGCCGATTTCGCCGGGGTCACCCGCCGCTACGGCATCGAGCTGATCGCCGAGAAATGCGAGACCGAGCGCCAGATCGTCGACATCCTCGAGCTCGACATCTCCGTCGGCCAGGGCCACCTGTTCGGCGAGCCCCGCGCCATCAAGGAAGCGGTGCTGGCCGAAACCGACCCCCCCGCCGACTTCATCCGCTCGACGCTGCGCAGCGCCGACCACCGGCGGCGGTTCGGCTAGGGACGGGGAACCGCCCCGCGACGGAGTGAGCAATGCCTAAGGGTCGCCTGTTTGTTGTCGGACAGGTTCTGTTTCTCACCGCTCCAATCGCGCTCGGCTTGGCGATCTGGTTCACGAACAGGACCGGAAATTCGTTCCTGCCGTTTCTGGCCATCCTGCCCTACATGGCGATCGCGCTGGCCGCTCAGCTGTTTCGCTGCCCGTCCTGCGGGATACGGGTGTTCTCGCTCCAGCGAGCATCCGAAATCGGCTACCGGAAATACCTGACTCCGAGGCTGGCCTATCTTGAATGCCCCGGATGCCGCTCGTCCTTCTGGCGAAGGGGTTCCCGACCCTAGCGCGCGGCAGGTACGCTCTTACCCGGTGTGACCCTTGCCGGCCGCCCCCGGAAAAATCACATCCGCCGCCAGATAGCCCCCCAGCACGGCGATCAGGACCAGCTGCAGCACCACCGCCACGAACGGCCAGTTCCGTCTCAGCACACGAAAAAGCGACAACGCTCGACTCCAGCCAGCCCGGGAAACGCGGGCGTACGGCCACGCGAGCAAGACCGGCGGGGCCACGTCGGCGGCCGGCGGTTCCTCGCTCAAACCGCCCGCGCCGCCGTCCGTTCCTTCACCAACGCCGGTCGGTGTCGCGCCAGTAGACCCGCTCGCGGCCGTAGCGGCCGTCGCGGTTGTAGCCGCCGAAGCCGTAGCCGCACGGATCCTCTTCCTCCGACAGTTCGCGGCCGATCAGATAGCCGGCCGCGGCGCCGATGGCGGCTCCCGCCTCCCGGTCTTCGGGGCCGGCCACGGCCGCGCCGATGGCCGCGCCCAGCGCGGTTCCGGCCGCCATGGCCCGGTTGCGGTTCTCCGCATAGTCGCGCTCGCAAGCCGAGGCGTAGTTGTCGGTGGTGGCGCAGCCGGCCATCACGAGCCCGCAGGCCCCGATGGCGCTCATGGTCAACAGGTGTCGCATCGCTCTCTCCCTCTGCCCCGCTCCGGAGAGAACACCCGGCCGCGGCGAGGCGTTCCCCCTCTCCGGCTTCCTTCTCCCCTTGGGGGAGAAGATGCCCCGGAGGGGCGGATGAGGGGATAGCCGATCCCGGACCGCCTGGCAGATGGCTTGCCTAAACCATCCCCCTCATCCGGGCCTCCGGCCCACCTTCTCCCTCGAGGGGAGAAGGAATCGGAATTGCTGCGCTGCAAGTTCATGTTCAGCCATCAAACTTTTCAGACCCAACCGACTGTTTTCCCTCCCCATCGCCCCCGCGTCAGCGTCACGAACGCGCCGTAGGAAGCGGCCGTCGTAGACTCCCTCCCATCCCGTCGATGGGGAGGGCGTCGGATCCACGTTCTCGACGACGGCGGGCTGTGGTCGAGCGATGAAGCCCGGGCGGAGGAAAGTCCGGGGGTCCTCGTCGGACGTTGATGGATGGCGTCCGCTTGCTCGCCGCGCGCCTTTGGATGGAACCGCTACTGTCGATACTGTCAGCACGTTCCGCCTTCCGGCCCTCCTGGCGACAGGGGTCCGGGACGCCGGTGAGGCCCGATAAGGGCCGCCAGCCGGCGGGGCGAGTGGATAACGGCCACGCGGGGCAGCCTGTCTCGTCGAAACGGTAAACTCTATTCGCATCCGGGCGAGGCCCGGCTGTCCCGCGCCCTCCCCACACCGCTTGGACACAAGCGGCGCCGACCCATGCCTTCTCCCCTTGGGGGAGAAGGTGCCCCGGAGGGGCGGATGAGGGGAAAGCCGGCTCCGGACCGGCTGAC
>NZ_JAVHLH010000172.1 GCF_031082345.1 Brevundimonas sp.
CTCCATCGCCGTCTCCCCCGACAGAAAGCCGCCCAGCGAATAACCCCACAAGGCCACCCGGTCCGGGTCCATGCCCGGCTGCTGCGCCAGGAAGGCCGCCCCGTCGGCCGCCGCGCCGCGCCAGAGGCGCAGGTCCCGGCTGGTCCGCCGCTCGCGGCCCGGCTCGGCGTCATAGTAGTTCGGGACCAGCACATGATAGCCGCGCGACGCCAGCTGGATGGCATGCGGATCGAAGGTCGCCGCATCGGCGGCCAGCCCCCTCGCGCCGTGCAGCAGCACCACGCCGGCCCCGTTCGGCCGCGCCGGGCGATAGATCAGCCCGCGCACCGTCGCCCGTCCGCTTGCGTAGCTGGCCTGCTCGCGCGCCGCCGCATGGGCGATATCGTCGGCGCAAGCCGCCTCGACCGCCGACGCGACCGGCCAGGCCAGCCCGAGGACGACGGCGAGGACCGGCCCGATCCGCATCGCCCTACCGGTTCAGGCTCAGGTGGTTGATCAGGTCGCTGCGCGTGATCAGGCCGACGAATTTCTCGCCGTCCAGCACGATGGCCACGCGGTCGCGGTCGAACAGCGGGATCAGCGCCTCCAGCGGCTCGCCCACCTGCACCGTATCCAGATCGCGGGTCATCACCGAGCCGACCGGCTTCTTGAACCGCGCCTCGCGGGTGATCTCGTCGGTGTGCATGACATGGACGATGTCGCTCTCGTCGACGATCCCGATCAGCCGCCCGTCCTCGATCACCGGCAGCTGCGAGACGTCGGCCCCCTTCATCCGCTTGAAGGCGGTGTCCAGGGTGTCGTCCGGCCCGATCACCACCACGTCGCCCTTCTCGTATTTTCGGGTGATCAGATCCGACAGGTCGCCGTGCAGTTCGCGCTCGCCCAGCCCCTGATCGGCCAGCCACGCGTCATTGTAGACCTTCGACAGATATTTGGCCCCGGTGTCGCAGACGAAGGTCACCACCCGCTTCGGCTCGGTCTGCTCGCGGCACCAGCGCAGGGCCGCGGCGATCAGGGTGCCCGACGACGATCCCGCCAGCACGCCTTCTTTCAGCAGCAGCTCGCGCACCGTGGCGACCGCCTCGGCGTCAGGGATGGAATAGGCCTTGTCGATCAGGTCCATATGGGCCGTGTCGGGCACGAAATTCTGGCCGATGCCCTCGACGGTGTAGCTGCCCTCTGGGCCGGGAACGCCTTCATTGACGATGCCGGCCAGGGTCGAGCCGACCGGATCGGCGAGGATGATCTTCGCATCCGAACCGACGCTTTTCAGATACTGGGCGATACCGGTGATGGTCCCGCCCGAGCCGATGCCGGCGACGAAGGCGTCGACCCTGTGATCCATCTGCTCCCAGATCTCCGGACCCGTGGTCTGGAAATGGGCCAGGGAGTTGGCGTCATTGGCGAACTGGTTGACGTAGAACCCGCCCGGGATCTGCTGCGCCAGCCGCTCGGCCATGTCGGTGTAATAGTCCGGATGGCCATGCGGCACGTCCGAACGCGTCAGGCGAACATCAGCGCCCATCGCCCTGAGATGCTGAATCTTTTCCTTGGACATCTTGTCCGGGATGACCAGCAGCACCTTATAGCCCTTGGCCTGCCCCACCAGCGTCAGCGCCAGACCGGTGTTGCCGGCCGTCGCCTCGACGATGGTCCCGCCGGGCTTCAGGAACCCCTCCTTCTCGGCCGCCGCGATCATCGACAGGGCGATGCGATCCTTGATCGACCCGCCCGGGTTCTGCGACTCGAGCTTCAGGAACAGCCGGCACGGCCCGGCGTCCAGCTTCGTCACCTCCACCATCGGCGTCTTCCCGATCAGCTCCAGCAAGGAGGCGGTGGGGCCGGTCAGGACGGGTGTGGCGGCGAGAGACATTCAAAAACTCCGTGGCGTGTGGCCGGGAAGCTGGCCGCGCGGGCGTCGCAGGTCAAGGCGAGGCCCCGGCCGGAACCAATCGCCCGCCCCCGCGATGGACCTGAAGGGAGGACAAATCATGACCGGTTCCGGCCTGTCCCAGAACGGGGTTCTGATCGAGTGGGCCCGCTACGCGGCGACGGCCCTGGAGATGTTCGGCGTCGCCGTCATCCTGATCGCGGTCGTGGTCGCCGCCGTCGTCTACCTTCGAACCGGCGTGAGCACGCGCGACTGGTCGAAAGCTTATGGCGGCGCCCGCGCCAATCTCGGACGCGGCATACTGCTGGGCCTCGAGCTGCTGGTCGGCGCCGACATCATCGCCACCGTGACCGCGCCCCTGACCTTCGAGAGCATCGCCATGCTGGGCGGGATCGTCCTTATCCGCACCTTCCTCAGCTTCGCCCTGGAGACCGAGATCGAGGGCCGCTGGCCGTGGCGGCGACATACCCCCGAACGCAGCGCCCCGGATCAACCGGCGCAACGTCGAAACAAGGGCCGCGCCGGCCCCCGCGACTGACCGCCCGCCACCCCGTTCCATCCACCTTCACCACACACCCCCGCGCGACGTGTCCTTTGGAGCGAACGCGCGTTATCTAGGAGTCCAATGACCAAATCACCCAAACGCCCGCCTGCGGGCCTGCCTGACAAGGCGACCCTGCTCGCCTTCCTGCGCGAGGCCGGCTCGGCCGAGAAGACCGACATCGCCCGCCACTTCGGCCTCAAGGGCGGCGACCGCCGCGCCCTGCGCGAAATGATCCGCGAGCTCGAGGCCGCGGGCGAACTCGGCAAGCGCGGCCGCAAGGGCTTCTCCGAAGCCGGCGCCCTGCCTCCCGTCGGCGTCGCCGACGTGATCGAGCGCGACGTCGACGGCGAATTCTACGTCCGCCTGGTCGAGGCCTCGGCCGACGCGCCGCGGGCCATCCTCGTGCCCGACAACACCGGCAAGACCGGGGCGGCCCCGGGCCTCGGCGCCCGCGTCCTGGCCAAATTCTCGCGCGGCGAGGACGGCTGGGAAGCCCGCGTCATCAAGGTGCTGGACACCGACACGAACCGCGTCCTCGGCGTCATCCGCAAGTCCAACAAGGAGGTCCGGGTCGAACCCGTCGACCGCCGCTCCAAGGACGTCCTGCTGGTCCCCCACGCCCAGGGCGTCGACCTGCGCGACGGCGACCTCGTACTGGCCGCCATCGAAAAGGGCGAGCAGCGCTACGGCCCCAAGCGCGGCAAGATTCTCGAGACCATCGGCCGCGAGGACGATCCCCGCGCCGCCTCCCTGATCGCCATCGCCGCCCACAATGTGCCGATGGGCTTCTCCGACAAGGTGCTGCAGGAGGCCGAGGACCAGGCGCTGCCGACGCTGCAGGGCCGCGAGGACCTGCGCGACCTGCCGCTGATCACCATCGACCCCGCCGACGCCCGCGACCACGACGACGCCGTCTTCGCCCAGCGCGACGAGGATCCGAAGAACGCAGGCGGCTGGATCGTCTGGGTGGCCATCGCCGACGTCTCCGCCTACGTCCGCGCCGGCACGGCTCTCGACCGCGAGGCGCGCGAGAAGGGCAATTCCACCTACTTCCCCGACCGCGTCGAGCCGATGCTGCCCGAGGTCCTGTCCAACGGCCTGTGCAGCCTCAAGCACGGCCAGAACCGCGCCTGCCTCGCCGTCCGCATGGTCTTCGACAAGGACGGGCGCAAAACGGGACACAAGTTCCTGCGCGGCCTGATGCGGTCGCACGCCAGCCTCAGCTACGAACAGGCCCAGGCCGCCATCGACGGCCCGGAAAACGGCGGCGGGACCGATGACGTCACCGGCCCGATCATGGACCTGATCCTCTACCCGCTGTGGAACGCCTACCGGGCCATGCTCAAGGGCCGCACCAAACGCGCCCCGCTGGCCATCGAAAGTCCCGAACGCAAGGTGCTGATGGACCCCGGCGGCGGCATCGGGACCATCGAGCCGCGCAAGTCGCTGGAGGCCCATCGCCTGATCGAGGAGATGATGATCCAGGCCAACGTCTGCGCCGCCGAGACCCTGGAGCAGAAGAAGACGCCCCTGCTGTACCGCGTCCACGACGCCCCCAGCCAGGAGAAGCTGTTCAACCTCGGCGACTTCCTGCAGACCATCGGCAAGCCGTGGAACAAGGGCGAGCCCGCCACCACGAAGCGGTTCAACAAACTGCTCGACGAGACCCGCGACACCCCCCACGCCGAGGTCGTCAACGAGGTCGTCCTGCGCACCCAGATGCAGGCCATCTACAGCCCCGAGAACGTCGGCCATTTCGGCCTCAACCTCGACCGCTACGCCCACTTCACCTCGCCGATCCGGCGCTACTCCGACCTGATCGTCCATCGCGGCCTGATCCGCGCCCTCGGCCTCGGCAAGGACGGCCTGACCGACCGCGAGATCGCCGAACTGCCGGCCATCGCCGAACAGGTGACCCTGACCGAGCGCCGCTCCATGGCCGCCGAGCGCGCCGCCATGGACCGCTACATGGCCTCCTTCCTGTCCGAACGGGTCGGCGCGACCTTCACCGGCCGCATCACCGGCGTGACGCGCTTCGGCCTGTTCATCCGCCTCGACGAGACCGGCGCCGACGGCCTCGTGCCCGTCTCCACCCTCGGCGGCGAGTATTTCCACCACGACGACCGCATCCACGCCCTCGTCGGCGAGCGCAGCGGCCAGCGATGGACCCTGGGCCGCACCGTCGAGGTCAAGCTGGTCGAGGCCACCCCGATCACCGGCGGCCTGGTCTTCGAAATGCTGTCCGACCCCGCCCCGCGCGATCCCAACGCCCCCGCCCCCCGCCTCGGCGTGCGCAGCCGCGGCGGCGGCGACGGCTTCCCCAAACGCGGCGGCGGCCGTCCGGGCGGGCCCAAGCCGCCCAAGGGCGGGCGACCCTCCGGCGGCCTCAAGGGGGTGCGCAAGGGCAAGCGGCGGTGAGGGCCCTCTGTCAAAACTGACGGATTTCGCCCCGGCGCTCCTTTCGTCTAGCCTCGCTCGGCGAACGGGAGGACGCCATGACACGCCTGACATCGACCCTTGCGGCCGCGGTCGCCTTCGCCCTGCTGGCGACCGGCCCCGCTCCCGCCAATGACAGCGTGGCCTCGATGGGCGCGGGCGGGCTGGTGCTGGAGAAGTCTGACGGCATCACCATGCTGTCCGAGGATCTCTACGTCTCCGCCCGGGAGGTCCGGGTCAAATACCGGTTCGTCAATCACACCGACGAGCCGATCGTCACCTTGGTCGCCTTTCCCATGCCCGACATCGAACCGGGCTATATGACCGACGTCGGCGGGCGGCTGGAGGATCCGGCCCATATGGTGCCCTTCATCACCTGGGTCGAAGACCGGGCGGTATGGACCGAAGTGCAGCAGACGGCCGTGCTCAACGGGGCCGACGTCACCGCCCGACTGACGGCGCTGGGTCTGCCGTTGGCCCCGCAGGCCCAGTCAACCTGGGATGCGCTGCGCGCCCTGTCCGAGCCCGAGGTTCGCGCCATGGAGCGTGACGGTCTGGTCGACGTCTCCGAAAACGACGCCGGGGGCGTGGAGTGGGCCATGCCCGCCTGGACCCTCCGCACCATCCATTACTGGCAGCAGTATTTCCATCCCGGCGAGGAGGTCGAGATCGAACACCTCTACGCCCCCGCCATCGGCGGCACGGTGATGACCATGGTGGGCCGGTCCGACGACGTCCCGGGCGCCATGGACGAGTATCAGGCCCGATACTGCATGGACGAAACCTTCGTCGGCGCGGCCCGTCGACGCGCCACGGCCGGCGAGTCCATGGCCGAGACCTGGCTCGACTACGTCCTGACCACCGGCGCCAACTGGTCTGGCCCGATCCGCGACTTCCGCATGGTGGTCGACAAGGGGTCGCCCGACAATCTGGTCAGCTTCTGCGCCGAGGGCGTACGCCGGATCAGTCCGACGCAATTCGAGGTTCGGCGCACCGACTACACGCCTAGCCGCGATCTCAACGTGCTAATCCTCGAAGGTGTCCGCTCCTCCGAATGAACCCTTCGACGCCGCCCGCGACCTCGCCGACGCCCCCCGCACCGGCGATCGCCAGCGCCCGAAGGACGCCGCCACCCTGATCCTCACCCGGGTCCGCAAAGGCGCGCCCGAGGTGCTGATGGGCCGCCGCGCGCCCGGCCACGTCTTCATGGCCGCCAAATGGGTCTTCCCGGGCGGCCGGGTGGAGCGCACCGACCATTCCGCCGCCTTCGCCACCGATCTCGCCGAGGCCGACGCCCTCCGGCTGAACCGCGAGATGCCGCCCCGCCGCGCCCGCGCCCTCGCCCTCGCCG
>NZ_JAVHLH010000173.1 GCF_031082345.1 Brevundimonas sp.
CTGTTTGTCGACGGCGAGCGCCGTGAGATCGAAATCGATGATGACGTCTACGCGCGCCACACTCACTTTGAGCCCGTCACGGGCGTAACTGTCTACTTTGAGGACGGCGCGCCCCACCAGGTTTCCGCACTCTCGCCCCGAGGCTCCGCCTCCGGCCCCGCCTCCGACGGCGCCCTGCGCGCCCCCATGCCTGGCAAGATCGTCGCTGTCCCGGCCAAACCCGGCGACATCGTCACGAAAGGTCAGCCCATCATTGTGCTGGAAGCGATGAAAATGGAGCATGCCCTCGTCGCGCCGTTCGACGGGGTGGTCGAGACCATCGGCGCCGCCGTCGGCGAGCAGGTGGTGGATGGCGCCGTCCTGGCGACCGTCAAACCGGAGGGGACTGAATGAAGCGCATCCTGATCGCCGGCCTCGCCCTGGCCCTGTCGGCCGGCGCGGCCCGGGCCACAACGCCGCAGACCCCGCCGCTCGACCAGGCCTACCGGGACGACGTCCAGTGCGCCGTCCTCTACATGGCCACGGCCGCCAGGGGCGAGGACGCGGGCTCGGCGGCCCTCGGCTTCTACTATTTCGTCGGACGTCTGGAAGGCCGACGCCCCGAGGTCAACTGGCGCAGCCATGTCCTGACCGCCGCAACCAACTCGGGCCAGGCCATGCTGGAGGCCCATGGCCAACGCTGCGGCAATATCCTGATCGAGAACGGTCGCTCCATGGGGCAGGTCGACGCGATGATACAGAGCTGGAGCCAGGGCGAGGGGCAGATGGGCGCCGCGCTCCAGGCCCTGCGCGGCGAGCCGGAACCGGCCGCCGACTCCGGCTGGTAGGGCCTCCCGTCCCTGCCCCGAAGGGTGCTACTCCCCGCCTATGCCCCTCCACATGATCAAGCTCTGCGTCGGCGTCGCCAAGGTCGAGACGCTGGAGCGCCGCGCCTCGAAGGGCGAATGGCTCACCGTCCACACCCGGATGACGCCCAAGCGCGCCGCCGAGCTCGAGGACGGCGGCTCGCTGTTCTGGGTCATGAAGGGCTCGGTGGTCTGCCGCATGCCGATCCTCGACATCTCGACCAAAGGCGAGGGCAAGGCCTCGATGTGCCACATCAGGCTGTCGCCCGAGGTGATCCGCACCGCCCCCCAGGCCCGCCGCCCCTTCCAGGGCTGGCGCTATCTGGAGCCGAAGGACGCCCCGCCGGACCTGTCGTCCATGGACGCCGGCGACCTGCCGCTCGACCTGGCCAAACAGCTGCGGGAGATGGGGGCTTGGTAGGGACGAGGGACGAGGGTCGAGGGGCGAGGGAAGCGGTTCGGAACAGTCCCTTGCGGTCGGCCCGGCGGGCGCCGTCCAGAGGTCGCTTGCTCGCCCCTCGCCCCTCGACCCTCGCCCCTCGCCACCTTCCGCCGACTCCCGTTATCCTCCCCTGATGCCCACCCCCCGCTCCGACCGGCTGGAAGACGCCCTGCACCGCATCTTCGAGGGCGGCAAGAACACCCGCGCCAGCTGGTTCGCCCTGACCGGCGGCGAGAGCCTGTTTCTCGAGGGCGACACCGCCGACACCCTCTATCTGCTCCGCTCCGGCCGCCTCGGCGTGTTCCGGCGGAACCCGGCCGAGGACCGCCCGCCCCAGTTCGTCGGCGTCATCCGCCCGGGAGAGCCGGTCGGCGAAATGGCCATGCTGGCGGGCACCGCCCACACCGCCGACGTTGTCGCCCTGCGCGATTCCCAGGTTCTGGCCCTGCCCCGCGACGCCTTCTTCGAGGCCGCCCGCACCGAGCCCGACCTGATGGTCGAGCTGTCGCGGCTGATGATCCAGCGGGCCCGCGACCGGCGCTCCGGCGGCGGCGAGCCCAGCGTGTTCGGCTTCATCTCGGCGCGGCCGCGCCCGATCCGCGCCTTCGTCGAACGCATCGCGGCGGCGATCGAGGCCGACGGCTTCAGCTGCCAGGTCATCGACCAGACCGCCCTGTCGTCCGCCGCCGAATGGTTCAGCCGGGTCGAGGACTCCCACGACTACGTCCTCTACGTCGCCGAAATGGACGAACCCGCCTGGGGGGCCCTGTGCGCGCGCCAGGTCGACCGCGTCTTCATCGTCGGCGCCGGGCTGATGGCGCCCCCCAACCGGCCCCTGCCCCACGCCGGCGTGCTCGACGCCCAGCGCCGCACCGACCTGATCCTGCTGCGCGACCCCCGCATGGCCTGCCCCGCCAACACCGGCGTCTGGATCGACGCGGTCAACCCCGGGCGCTGGTTTCAGGCCGTCGAGGGCGACCAGGCCGACGCCGAGCGCATCGGCCGGGTCATCACCGGCTCGGCCGTGGGCGTGGTCTTGTCCGGCGGCGGGGCGCGGGCCTATTCGCACATCGGCGCCCTCAAGGCCCTGCGCGAGGCCGGCGTGCCGATCGACTTCGTCGGCGGGGCGTCCATGGGGGCGGTGGTCGCCGCCGGTCCGGCCCTGAACTGGTCGCAGGAGGAACTCGAGGCGCGCATCCGCAAGGCCTTCGTCCAGAGCGACCCCCTGTCCGACATCACCTTCCCCATGCTGGCCATGACCCGGGCCCGCAAGGTCGATTGCCTGCTGCAGGACGCCTATGGCGAGATCGACCTCGCCGACCTGCACCTTCCCTATTTCGCGGCCTCCACCAACCTGACCAGCGGCAAGCTGGAGGTGCATCGCCGCGGCCTGATGCGTCGGGCCTTGCGCGCCTCCATCGCCATCCCCGGCATCCTGCCCCCGGTGGTCATCGACGGCCAGGTGCACGTCGACGGCGCGGTGCTGAAGAACCTCCCCGCCGAGGTCATGCGCCAGATGAACGCCGGCCCGGTGATCGGCGTCGACATGTCCGAGACGCGCGGCGTCGACGCCGCGATGATCGAGCATCCGCCTTCGATCTGGCGGCTGATCGCCACCGGGGCGTGGCGCCGGGGCCCGCCCATCGTCTCGATCCTGATGCGCTCGGCCACCCTGACCACCGACGCCGACCTGGAGAGCTCCCGGGCGGCCACGGACCTGCTGATCCAGCCGACCCCCGACGGCCTCGACATCCGCGACTGGAAGGGGTTCGAGGCGGGGGTCGACGCCGGCTACAGCGCCACGCGCGAGGCGCTGGACGGCCTCGACCGGCCCGTGACCCACCTGCGCCGGCGCCCGCCGCTCAGCGCTTGCGCGCCACCAGAAACAGACGCGGAAACGGCATCAGCGTCACCCCGTCGGGCCGAGGGGGAAAAGCCGAAGAAAGCCGCGCGCCGAGCGCGTCGAGATACGCCCGCCGCGTGACCTCCTCGGTCAGGGCGGCAAGGTACGGCCGCAGCGCCGTCCCCTTCATCCATTCCAGCACGGCGTCCGCTCCCGTCAGCGCCTGCAGATAGGTGGTAGACCAGATATCGATCTCGCCGCAGCTCTCGGCCAGCGCCGAATAATAGGCCTCGGGCTGCAGCAACGGCGCCACCGCGCCCACCCCGTCCAGCGCCGCCGCCCATGGCCCGTCGGCGGCGACCTCGCGCATCAGGGTGTGGTGACGCGTCTCATGCGCCATCGGCATCTGCACCGCGATGACCCCGCCCGCGGCCAGGCCGCCGGTCAGCCGCCGCAAAAGCGCCGCGTGATCCGGCAGCCAGTGCAGGGAGGCGTTGGCCAGGATCAGGTCCGCCGGCCGTTCCGGCGCCCAGTCCGCGATGTCGCCGAGCCGCCAGTCGATATCCTCGTCCCGCCCCCGGGCCTGCTCCAGCATGGCGTGGCTGGAATCCATCCCGTGGACCCGCGCGTCGGGCTGACGCCGCTTCAGAAACGCCGCGTGCTGGCCGGTCCCGCACCCCAGATCCCAGATTTCGCCGGGCGACAGGCCGTCAGGCAGCCGCGCCAGCAGATCATGGGCGGCGCGGTCGCGCTCGCGTTCGAAGCGGCTGTACTGATGGGGATCCCAGGCCGGCGGCGTATCGGTCATGCCGTGACGCTCCAGATCCAGGGAGGATGGTACCGCCTCTCAGGCTTGAACTGAGGACCTCCGGTTCCACAAACCGGCGCTCTAACCAACTGAGCTAAGGCGGCGCGCTGTCGCGAGCGGCGTGTCTAGCGGGGTCGCTGGCGTCGATCAAGGTGGATTTGGAAGAAGAGGGTCGAGGGGCGAGGGGCGAGGGTCGAGGAAATCAGACCGCCGCGACTTCAGGTCGAGGCCGCGGCGCACGAGCCCGCGCCCTTCCCCCTTACTTGACCCTCGCCCCTTGGGTCAGGCCCAGCCCTGGCTCGCGATATACTGCTCCAGCGCCGCGATCCGGCTGGCGTCCGACGGGTGGGTCGAGGCGAACTCGGGCGTCGAACCCTGGCGCTGCTCGGCCATGATCCGCCACAGGGCGACGGATTCGGACGGCCGGTATCCCGCCCGCTGCAGATAGTCGACGCCGAGGCGGTCCGCCTCCAGCTCGTGCCGGCGCGAGAACGGCAGCAGCACGCCCAGCTGGGCGCCCAGACCGCCGATCGCGCCCGCGGCCTGGGCGTAATCGCCTGCGGCGCTCTGCACCCCGCTCAGCACCACGCTGGTCGCGGCGGTCGAGGAATAGCGTTCGGCGGCGTGGCGCGCGACGACGTGGCCGACCTCGTGGCCGATCACGGCGGCCAGCTGGTCGTCATTGCGCACCAGGTTCAGCAGGCCGGTGGTCACGCCGATCTTGCCCGAGGGCAGGACGAAGGCGTTCGGGCTCTGGCTGACGAAGACGGCGTAGTCCCAGCTCCGGCCGGTCAGGCCGGCGGCCTCGACGATGCGCCCCCCGACGCGACGGACGCGGGCGTTGGCGGCGGCGTCGTTTGAGGTCTGCTGGGTCCGCAACGCCTGCGCCCAGGCCGCCTCGGACTGCTGCGTGAAGGCGGCGTCGTCGACGATCAGGAACTGGCTGCGGCCGAGGGTCTCATTGTAGGCACAGGCGGCGGCCGACAGGGCGGCGGCGGTCACAAGGGCGAGGGTCAGGGGTCGGTTCATGGGATGGGCTCCGTTTTCCAGCGTGGCGGGACAACGCCTGAACCGGCCCGAACGCTCCAGACGCAAACGAAAACGCCCCGGTCACGGGGACCGGGGCGTCTCGTTCTTGCGGGAACCGTCCCGGCCCTAGTCGGCCAGGCGGAACCGGATGGTGAAGCGGGCGCGCCCGCCTTCAGCAACCCCGTCGACGGTCCGGGGCGAGAAGCGGGCCCTGGACATCGAGCGGACGGCGGCCTGGCCGAACCCGGCGCCGGAGGGATCCTCCGACACGATCGAGCAGTTCGTGGCCGATCCGTTCGGCGACACGGTGCAGACCAGCTGCACGGTGCCGGCCTCGATGCCGCGCGAGATGGCCCGTTCCGGGAATTCAGGCGCGGGCTGGCGTTGCCAGGTCACGTTGCTGATTTCCGGCGGACGCGGCGGAGGCGGCGGCAGCGGAACCGTCACCGGCCCCGTGATGCGGCCCGGCGGGATCGTCGAGGCGATCCGGTCTTCCTTCGGCGTCGGCGGCACCGGAAGCGGCGGCACCGGGATCTGAACGGGAACCGGGGCCGGCACTCGCACCTGCAGCTTCGGCGGCGGCGCCGTTTCGGGCGGCGGCGGCGGGGGCGGCGGGGGCGGGGGCGGCGGCGGGATCGGTTCGATCAGCTCCACGTCGACGGAGTCGTCGGAATAGTTCACCTCGCGCAGCTTGAACTGGGCGTTGATGAAATAGAACGCCAGCAGGGCGAACAGCAGGCCAACGATGACGACGCTGGCGAGGAACACATGCGGGGGAACCCCCAAAATGCCCTTCGCCTTCGGCGGATCGTAGAGACTGCGATGATACTCGACTTCAGTCATGTTCTCATCGCTCCTACTATGACGACTGGTCTTCGCCGACCAGGGCGACGCTGTAGAAACCACTGTCCTGCAGCGAATTCATGACCTGCATGAAATCGCCGTACCGGGTCGTCTGGTCGGCGCGGATGAAGATCCGCTCGTCCGACGGCGTCTTGTTGCCGATCAGATTGAGCAGTTCCCCGCCGACGTTGTCGATGTCGACCTCGTCATCCCCGATATAGACCCGCGAATTGGCCTGGATCGAGACGTAGAACGGCTTCGGCGGATTGGGTTGCATCGGCGCCACCGCGACCGGCAGTTTCACCTCCACCGACACGGTGGCGAGCGGAGCCGCCAC
>NZ_JAVHLH010000174.1 GCF_031082345.1 Brevundimonas sp.
AGACCGGACGGCTGGACCGGCTGTCGGGCGGCCTGTGCCGGTCAGGCGATCTGGAAAGCGCCTGCGACTACATGATCCGGTTCGCGGCCGCCGGATTCCGGGCCGTGTGCGGACCGCAGGCCCGGGCGGAAGATCGGCCGGCCTGATGGGAGCCTCCGCTGATCCGCCCGGACCGGGTCCGCTCCGCTGGCTCCCGTTCCGCTTCGACCGGGGCGTCGGCGTGGCCGTGGGCGCGGGCGTGGTGCTGGCCCTGACCGGCGCCTTCGGCACCAACATCGTCCCGCTGTGGCTGCGCCTGGCCTACTGGGTCCCGCTGATCCTCGTCGGCGCGGTCTGGGCCACCCTGTGTTCGCGCCTGATCGAGCGGGTCGTCGACCCCGACGAACAGCCGTGGCTGACGGTGGCGGCGCTGTCGGCCGCCACGGCCGGACCGGTGGTGGTGCTGGTCTGGCTGGTCACCGGCCTGGTCTTCGAGAACGAGATCTATCCGCTCGACCGTCTGGCGCATTTCGTCGGCCCGGTGCTGGTCGTGACCGTCGCCATCAGCGCCATCAACGTCTTCCTGGGCCGTCCCCCGCCGGTTCAGACCCATGCGGGCGCCGGCGGATCCGGCCCGGCCCGCTTCCTCGACCGCCTGCCGCCGAAGCTGCGCGGCGCGACCCTCCACGCCGTCCAGGCCGAGGATCACTATCTGCGCCTGCACACCGACCGCGGCTCGGACCTCATCCTGATGCGGCTGTCCGACGCCGTGGCCGAGCTGGAGGGGCTGGAAGGCGCGCGCACCCATCGCAGCTGGTGGGTCGCCAGGGACGCGGTGCGCGATGTGGCGCGCAGCGACGGCCGGGCCGCCCTGACCCTCGAGGGCGGGATCGTCGTCCCCGTCAGCCGCCGCTACGCCCGGGCCCTGCGCGAGGCCGGCTGGTACTAGCCTACCCCTGCCAGACGCCGTGGAAACTGACCGGCAGGGCGGTGTCGGCGCGCCAGCTGGCGACCGGCCCGTCCTCGATCCGGGCCGCGTCCAGCACATGCAGTTCGGACGCCCGGGCGGCCAGGTTCAGCGTCGGCCCGACCAGCCAGCCGTCGTCCTCGGCCGTGCCGCCGAGCCGGGGCACGAACACCATTTCGTCCATCACATGGTCCGCCCCGAAGTCGAACACGCGGGTCCGGCCCGCCCACCAGTCGGTCATGCCGATCGCGCTCGCGAACGGCCGCCCCGGAGTCTCCTCGGCGGTGTGCAGGGTGAAGCGGCGCGGCAGGCCGGCGCGACGCGGATCGCCGCGCGGGAACTCGGCCACCACCCCGGTGCGCTGCAGGTCGGTCGAGCCGTCGGCCCTGAGGTGCGCCAGGGCCAACCGGGCCGGCTCTCCGTCCAGAGGCACGCCGTTCAGGACCTCGCTGGCCCCGCGGGCGGCGAAATCCATGTCGCGATGGACGCACAGGTCGAAGCGGATGTCGTCGCCGTCCGACCAGGCGTCGCCCAGATGGAAGAAGCCGAACGCCGGCAGTTCGAACACCCGCCGCCGGGTCAGGTCGTCCTTGTCGATCACCAGCACCTGGGTCCCCTCGTCGGGCCGCCAGTCGAAGCCGTCGGCGAAGGGCATGGTCATCCGCGCCTGCACCCACGGCTGCAGCACGATGACCAGATGGCGGGCCGTGGCGGTGAAGTCGTGGACATAGCTGGCGCGCGGCAGGTCGATCATCGTCGCCGCCTCCAGCTCCCCCGTGGGCGACAGCCGCCAGACCATGGCCTGGCCCCGCCCCATGCCGAGGTTCCAGATCCGGCCGTCCGGCTCGCGGCGCGGGTGGGCCAGGAAGGGCATGGACTTCAGGTCGGGGCGGTGGGTGACCATGCCCCGGGTCGCCAGCGTCTCCGGGTCCATGGCCACGGCGGAGCCGCCTTCCCACAGCGCCCACAGGGCGTCGCCGGCCATCAGCACCGAGGTGTTGGCCGCGTTGGCGTCGTCGTTCGAGCCGATCTCGGCCCTTGGATCGCCGGCGCTGCCGAAGCCGGGCATGACCATGGCGTCGAGTCGTGTCTCCTGCCGCCGCTTGGGCGTGTCGACAAAGCGGGCGGCCAGTTCGGCCTGGCCCTCGGAGATGCGGAAGCGCCGCACCATTCCATCCCCGTCGAACCAGTGCGCCGCCGAGCGGCCGGGGCGCCGGAATTTGGCCGGTCCGTTGCGATACAGGGCGCCCTCCAGACCGGCCGGCGCCCGTCCGTGGATCAGCCGCATGGCCTGCGGAGCGACATCGGCCTCGACATCGGCGGTGGCCAGTCCCCAGTCCGCAGCGGTCCGCATCGCCGTCATGGCGCGGACGGTCTCGGGGGTGAGGACGGCGGCCGCCAATCCTGCGATGAGAGGGGCCGCGGCGCCTGTGAGAAAGTTGCGTCGGGAAGCGATCATCACCCTCTCCTCAGCGAATGCTGATGGTCTGGGCGGTCGGGCCCGAGACGGCGAAGCGGGCGCGTTCCCAGCTGGCCGGGCCCATGTTGCCGACGGCGTTGTTGGAAAAGGCGTAGGGCTCGACCGGCATGCCGAACGGATTGGTGTTCATCTCGCCGTCGCCGTTGACGTCGTGAAAGGCCTTGGCCGCATAGTCGCCGGCGGGCAGGCCCTCGAAGGTGACCGTGTGCTCCCCCGCCGCGACGTCCAGCCTGCGGCCGCCGACCGGCCGGTCCCCGGCGTAGCCGGCCTCGGAATCGTACAGGGCGACCATCACCGCGCCGGTCCGGGCGCCCGTCTCGAAGGTCAGGGTGACGGCGCTGTCGGACGGGCTTTGGGCCAGGGCGGCGCCGGCCGGGGCGAACAGGCCGACGGCGGCGGCGGCGAAGGCGATCAGGGGCAGGCGGGTCATGGCGGTCTCTCATGCGGGGGAGGCCCGACCACCGGACCTCCGACCCCCCGACCGTGCGGAGGTCCCGCCGTCGCCGCCACGCCGGATGCGGGGATCGTCGCCTTTCCTTCGTGAACGGCGCCGCCCGGCCGTTCACGAAGCGCGAACGACCGTCAGCTGCGCCGGATCCGCCGTCTCAGCAGCCGGTCCGACAGCGCCTCGGCGTGCTTCAGGGTGAAGGCCAGGGCCGCCGGATTGCCCCGCCGCGGACCGACCGTGTCGGCCACCACCGCGCCGCGCTCGCCGATGGCGCGGTGCTCGCCGGTGGTGGTGTCGATCGCCGTCTGGTGCTCGATCTCGGCGTTGAGCTCAGCCCCCATCAGGATGATCTGCACGCTCAGCCAGGTCCACAAAAGGAAGCCCATCATCGCCGCCAGAGGGCCGTAGGAGGCGGTGCGCACGAAGGTCTGCAGATACCAGCTGAAGACCAGCGACAGGATCACGCTCAGCAGGGCCGCGAACAGGGCGCCCGGCGTCAGCCAGCGCCAGCGCGCCCGCGACCGGCACGGCCCGAAGCGATAGATCACGGTCAGGGCGGCGACATAGACCACGCCCAGCAGCGGCCAACGCAGCGGCGCCAGATGGGCCCATTCATCGGCCAGGCCAAACACGCCCATCACCACCGGTACGCCGACGATCAGGCCCGCCGTCAGCAGGATGCTGAGCAGGCCTGAGACGGTGAAGGCCATGCAGGTCAGATTGTATTTGACCAGATTGCGCCGCTCGACCTCGTGATAGGCGATATTGAGGCCGTAGAAGAGCACCTTGATCGCCCCGTTCGCCGTCCACAGCGACAGGGCCAGGGTCCAGACCAGGGTGAAGGTCAGGGCGGTCGTAGCGTTCTCGGCCAGCCGCTGCATCTCGCCGCCGAGGAACTCCGCCACCCCGGACGGCAGGACCGAATAGAGGAATTGCAGCCGTCCCCAGGCGTCCGCAGGATCGGCGAACAGCCCGTACAGGGTGACGAAGGCGGCCAGGGTCGGGAACAGCGACAGCACCACGAAGAAGGTCACGCCTCCGGCCACGAAGCCGACCCGGTCGCCGAAATAGGACGCGCCGACGCGCCAGAAGATGTCGACCCAGCCCTTGTGCGGGATGTGCTCGGGCCGCTGGGCCAGACGCCCGCGCCCCGGCTCCTTCGCCTCGAAATCCTCCGGCGTGGGCGGCCGGGGCGGCAGCGGCGCGGGCCGCTCCTTGCGCAGCTCGACGCCGTATTTGTGCCCGTGCCGATAGAGCAGGTGCGCCGCTCCGGCCCCGGCCGCCAGCCCGCCGGCCACCGAGCCGACCAGACCCCACAGCCCGAGGCCGCCCCTTGCTCCAGACCGCTTCTGCATCGTGGCCACAACGACTCCGCCTGGACGGCGTTCCGGCGCCGTCCCGCTTGATATCCGCGCAAACCCGCGCCAAGGCCAGAGCATGACCGACGCCGCCGCTTCCCCGACCCTGCTGACCGCCTGGAAGGCCGCCGCCGCCGCGCTCAAGGCCGGCCGCATCGACAGCCCCTCGATCGACGCCCGCCTGCTGCTCGAGGTCGCCGCCGGCTGTTCGCGCACCGACATCCTCACCGACCCCTACCGCGCCGTCACGCCGGACCAGCAGGCCGCGCTGGACGCCTTCGTCGAACGCCGCCTGCGTCGCGAGCCGGTGTCGCGCATCCTCGGCCGCAAGGGCTTCTGGAAGATCATGCTGAACGTCACCCCCGACGTGCTCAGCCCCCGCCCGGACACCGAGGCCATCCTCGACGTCGTGCTGCTGGCCTATCCGCCCCACAAGGCCTTCGAGATGATCGATCTCGGCACGGGCTCGGGCGCCATCCTGCTGGCGACCCTGGCCGAACGCGCCGGCGCCCGCGGCGTCGGCACCGACATCTCCTTCGAGGCCCTGGCCGTGGCCAGGGAGAACGCGACCAACCTCGAGCTCGACAACCGCGCCACCTTCCTTCGCACCGAATGGGCCGCCGGCTTCGCCGACCACAGCTTCGACGTCGTCGTCTCCAACCCGCCCTACATTCCGTCCGGCGACATCCCCGGCCTCGATCCCGAGGTCCGCGACCACGACCCGCACCTGGCCCTCGACGGCGGCCCCGACGGCCTGCAGGCCTATCGCGAACTGGCCCCCGAGATCCGCCGCATCCTCCGCCCCGACGGCCTGTTCGCGGTCGAGATCGGCTGGGACCAGGGCCCTCAGGTCAAGGCGCTGTTCGAGGCCGCGGGCTTCGACAGGGTCATCGTCGTCAAGGACCTGTCGGACCGCGACCGCGTCGTCACCAACGGCCCCGACCCGCGCACCAATCCCGTTCCGAAGATGTAGCCGGGGTCGGGCGGGCAATTATCCCCTTGGAAACCGCCCCCGCACAGGCTAAGTCTTCGCTGTCTCCCACCCAAACGCACGCCATGGACCGCCTCAGGCCCATTCCCGCGCGCCCAGGGCATCTGACGGTCAGGCCAGTCGGCCCGGCGGACCAGGGGGCGGCAACGGATTTCCGATCACATCGTCAGCGGGGATTGGCCCCGGAACGAAGCGGAACGACCAGACGGACAGCGCCGGAGGCCTTCGCCCCGGACCGTCCCTCATACAAAGCACGGTAGCGTCCGATGAGAGATTTCAAGGGCATGAAGCGTCAGCGCGGACGCAACAGGAAGCCCGGCGGCGGCGGCGGCAACGCCAACGCCACCAACCCGAACCGGTCCTGGGACTCCCAGGGCCCGGAGAACATCAAGGTCCGCGGCAACGCCCAGACCGTCTATGAGCGCTACATGCAGCTGGCGCGCGACGCCTCGGCCGCCGGCGACCGCGTCCTGGCCGAGAACTACACCCAGCACGCCGAACACTATTTCCGCGTCCTGCGCGCCCTGCAGCCCTCGCGTCCGGTGTCCGAGATCGCCCAGCGCGAACTGGCCGGCCAGGGCTTCGACATCGATTTCGAGGACGAGACCGGGGCCCAGGCCGCCGCCATCATGGCCGCCGAAAAGGCCGAGGCCGACCGCGTCGCCGCCGCCGAGGCCCGGCAGCAGCGCGACAATGACGACCGCCAGAACGATCGTCAGAACGACCGCTCCAACGACCGCCCGAACGACCGTCAGGCCGAGCAGCCGCGCCGCGAATGGCGCGACCGCGACGAAGCGCCGCGCGAGCCCCGCGCCGAGGCCGAAGGCGCCGCCGGCGACGGCGGTCGCCGCGAGACCAGCCGCGAGCGCTGGGAACGTCGCCAGCAGGAGCGCAGCCAGCGCTTCC
>NZ_JAVHLH010000175.1 GCF_031082345.1 Brevundimonas sp.
GCCGCCGCCGCCGCGGCCGCGCCCGCCGTCGCCGCGCCCCAGTAACCGGCCCCAGTAACCGTCTGAATCGCAAGGCGGCGGGTTCCGGCCCGCCGCCTTACCGCGATTTCACTTGAGCCCGGGCGATGTTCGGCGGATTTTGCGGCGTCCCTCAGGAGCCCGCGCCATGATCAAGGCCCTTTCCCTCGCCGCCGCCCTCGCCCTTCTGCCGCTGTCCGCCTCGGTCGCCGAGGAGGTTCGCGGGCCGTCCGAAGACGCGCTCGAAGCCGCCGCCGAGGCCTTCGAGGCCCGGATGGAGGCTTTCGGCGAACGCGCCGAGGCCATTTCCGAAGATGAGAGCCTCACCGACGAGCAGCGCGAGCAGCGCATCGCCGTCCTGTGGGCCGAATATCAGCCGGACGTTCAGGCCTTCACCGCCTCGGTGACCCAGCACGCCGGCGCCATCGCCGCCGAGGCCCTGGCCGAGGTCGATATCGAGGCCATCGTGGCCGAGGCCCTGTCCGACGTGGACATCGGCGAGGTCGCCGCCGGGGCGCTGGGCGCGCTCGACGCCGGCGCGCTGGCGGGGGTCGTGGCGGGCGCCCAGGGCATGGCCGTCAACGGGTCCTGGGCCTCGAACGACCCGGAGCATATGGCGACCTACGGACTGGTCGCCGACTATCTGATCGGCTCGGCCATGGATTCCGCCGCGCTCGAGGTCGAGGCCGCGACCGAAACCGCCGTCACGGTCGAGACCGACGCCGGCGAGGGCTGAGTCTTCCCGCTTGACCCCGGCCGCCGCTGACGCGACACGGCGGCCATGTCCGGCCTGCCCGTCGATCCCCATCTGTATCTGACCTTCCTGGGGGTCATGGCCGTGATGGCCGTGACGCCCGGGCCGGCCAATCTGTTCTCGGTCGCCAACGGGGTCCAGCGCGGTCCCGCGGGGGCGCTGGCGGGCGTGGTCGGGATGAACGCCGCCACCCTGGTCTGGTTCGGCGCGGCGGCCCTGGGTCTGGGCGCCTTGGTCACCGCCTTTCCCGAGGCCTTCCGGCTGATCTCCATCGGCGGCGCCCTCTATGTCGCCTGGCTCGGGGTCAATGCGCTGAGAGGCGCCTTTCGCACCGCCGCCGATCCGCAGGCGGCGACCATCCGCCTGGGGCGCAGCGCGATGGCGGACGGCTTCATGGTGCAGATCGCCAACCCCAAGGCGGTGCTGTTCTTCACCGCCGTCCTGCCGCCGTTCATGGACGTGAGCCGGCCCGCCGCGCCCCAGCTGGCGCTGTTCGCCCTGGCCACCATCGGCATGGACGTGTTGACGATGTCCGCCTACGGTCTGGGCGGCGCGGCGCTGGCCCGGCGCCTGTCGGAACCGCGTTTCAGACGCGGTTTCGCCCTCGTCACCGGCGCGCTTCTGCTCGCGGCGTCCGTTCTTATTGTCACGCGTTTATAAGGGCTTGCCGGCAAGCGGAACTGCGTTGTTCATGTCTCGTTCAGCAGGGGAGGCGCCTTTTGGGGCGCAAAGGAGAATCCAGATGAGAATTCGACTCCTCAGGCCCGCCCTTGTGGCCGCCACGGCGGCGGCGCTGGCGCTGTCGGCCTGCGTCACGGCGACCCCCTACGGACCGGCCGGGCAGGGCAGCCGCTACGGCTATTCCGACATGCGGGTCGACGCCAACCGCTTCCGCGTCAACTTCGCCGGCAACTCCGTGACCTCGCGCGAGCAGGTCGAGATGAGCCTGCTGCTGCGCGCCGCCGAGGTGACGCTGGAGAGCGGCCACGACTGGTTCGCCACCGTCAACCGCGCCACCGACCGCGACGTGCGCCTGTCGCCGACGCCGAGCCCCTTCTACTACGACCGCTACAGCCCCTACTGGGGCCCGTCGTGGCGCTACTACAGCCGCGGCTACTGGAGCCCGTGGCGCGACCCGTTCGGCCCCGACATGGATTTCCGCGAGATCGACCGCTACGAGGCCTCGGCCGAGATCGTGGTCGGCGACGGACCCAAGCCGGCCGGCGATCCGAACGCCTTCGACGCCCGCGAGGTGGCCCAGAACCTCGGACCCCGCCTGGCGCGGCCGATGTGACGGTATGGGTGTGGGGTATGGGGCGTGGGGTGTCGAAAGCCCCACACCCAACACCCCACACCCGACACCCTGTCCCTACCCCAGCCTCGGCGCCTTCAGCCGCCGCTTGTTCGCATGCGTCTCCGGCGCTGCGCCCAGTTCCTCGGGCAGTTCGCCCTTGAAGTAGAAGCGCTGCCACGCCTCCTTGGCCGCGTCGGGATCGCCCGAGGCCAGCCGCTTGTTGAAGTCGGTGCGCTGGCGGTTCCAGGCCTCGAACTGGCCCTTCATGACCGGATTGGACTCGAGCGAGCGGATCACCGGCTCGAAGGCCTCGGCCTTGCGGTGCTCGATCGGGGTGATGAAGCAGAACGGCTCCCCCCGCTCGAACTTGACCCGCCCCGGCCGCGTGAACAGCCAGTTCATGGTGAAGGGGAAGGGCAGCCAGTCCGTCTCGATCAGGCCGGTCAGCGGCGCGATGCCGTCCTTGACGTGGTTGGGCGCGCCGGAGGCCAGCAGGCCCCAGCCCGGCGGGGTGCGGAACAGATACTGCGGATGCATGGTCATCACCCCGCGCGAGAAATGCGAGGTGACGAAATGGTGCAGGTTCGGCGCGTGCCGGTCGGGGGTGATGACGATGTCATTCTGGCTGGGCCCGCCGTTCCATTCGGCGGTGAAGCTGAGCGGGCACAGCACCTCCCAGCCGGTGGTGTTGGCCATCGACAGCGGCAGGCAGCGGTAGGGGTGACGGCTGGGGAAGGCGTCCATCCAGTCGCGCGCCTGGCGGCCCGGCACCAGGTCGCACGGCTGGTCCGACATCGGATAGCATTCCAGTTCCACGGCGGCGCTCCGGAGGGTATCGGGGATGGTCCCTCTCACTAGCGGCGCGCGATGACCGAACACAAGACGCCCCTTTTCGACCGGGACCGCCTGCTGGCCTGGATGGCCGAAAACGGCGTGGCCCAGACGACGCACGACCACCCCGCCGTTTTCCGCGTCGAGGAGGGGCAGGCGCTCAAGGCGGCGATGCCGGGGGGCCACACCAAGAACCTGTTCCTAAAGGACAAGAAGGGCCGGCTGTGGCTGATCTCCGCCCGTCAGGACACGGTCATCGACCTGAAGCGCGCCGACAAATGGATCGGCTCGGCCCGCCTCAGCTTCGGCAATGAAACCCTGCTGTGGGACACCCTCGGCGTCCGCCCCGGCTCGGTGACGGCGCTGGGCCTGATCAACGACGTGGACCGGCGCGTGACCTTCGTCCTCGACAAGGCTTTGTGGGACGCCGAGGTGGTCAATTTCCACCCGCTGACCAACACGGCGACGACGGCGCTGGCGCAGGCGGACTTCCGCCGGTTCCTGGCGCTGATCGGGCGGGAGCCGGTGGTGGTGGATTTCGACCAGCTGATGGACTGAAGCCTGCTTGCACGGCGGGCCTAAGGCGCCCGGTTAATAGCGTTCTTGAGGTTGCCGAACTGTCCGGTGAAGCAGTCGGAATCGACCGCTTCCCCTAATTTCTCGCGGGCGAGGTCATGGTTTTCCAGCTCGAGTGCCACATACCCCGTCAGGTATGAACGGATGGGAGACGGATTACGTCCGAAGCCCCAGAGCACGATCATATCCTCATCGTCTTCGCACAGAACCCTCAGCACCTCTCGCTTGTCCGCGAGACGGGCGAACCAATCCATCGCATGAGGCAGTTGCTCAACCACGTCCTGAATGCACCGAGGCAAGTTGCGACCCAGCTCATCCACACTCCACACGCCATCCGGCGTCTTGCGCGACTGTGTGACGGTCGGGATTAGGCGTCCTCTGAATTGGCAATCGGCCTCGCGAGGCGTCAGCTGACCATCCGTGGATTGTAGTGGCCAGTCGGGCGGCACATAGGTCAGGAAGCTTCCAAGATTCACCGCGAATGAGAATGGGGTGACCCGCATTACGCTGGCATTGTAGGCGTTGAACGATTGGAAATTCAGAACATCGATCTTGCTGTCGCAGTATCGCCACGCCGTCCGCGTCGTGAACCGGCTAAAGCCCTGTTCCTTGAGCAGGGGCCAGACCTTTCCTCGAATTTCTTTGCTTACTGCCTTGCTGTCCATGCATTGCGCCCCTTCTGTCCGTCGCCCCCTCCAGCAACGCATGGATCTACGGTGGCACAGATTGTCAGGTCCGCTAACCACCCTGAGCCGATATCTGGAACGTCTGGACCCAACAGCGCTGGCTCCGTCCCATCGCGCTCGATTTCGGCAATCTGATCTGACCTCCCCGGTTCAATCCTTCCCCGGACAGTGCTAGAGCCCCCCGCGTCTCCCCGACCCCCACGCCAGACCCGGATCGCCGCCATGCCCGCCGCTCCCGACTTTCCTCCCGCGCCCGACCGCGTGGCGCCGAAGCGCGCGCTGATCTCGCTGAGCGACAAGACCGGGCTGGAGGCGGCGGCGCGCGCCCTGCACGATCTGGGCGTCGAACTGGTCTCGACCGGCGGCACCCGCGCCGCCATTGCGGGGTTCGGCCTGCCGGTGAAGGACGTGGCCGACCTGACCGGTTTCCCCGAGATGATGGACGGCCGGGTCAAGACCCTGCACCCGGTGGTGCACGGCGGCCTGCTCGGCGTGCGCGACGAACCCTCCCACGCGCAGGCGATGAGCGAACACGGCATCGGCGGCATCGATATCGCCTGGATCGACCTCTATCCGTTCGAGGCGACCGTGGCCTCCGGGGGCGGCTTCGAGGCGGCGGTCGAGAACATCGACATCGGCGGCCCGGCCATGATCCGCTCGGCCTCCAAGAACCACGGCTATGTCGCCGTCTGCGTCGACAAGGCCGGGCTGGACGAGGTGCTGGCGGCGCTCAAGGCCGACGGCGCCACCAGCCTCGAGCTGCGCAAACGCCTCGCCGCCCGCGCCTTCGCCCGCACCGCCGCCTATGACGCCGCCGTCTCGGGCTGGTTCGCGCAGCAGGTCGGCGACGTCGCCCCGGCGCGCAAGTCGATCGCCGGTTCGCTGGCCCAGACCCTGCGCTACGGCGAGAACCCGCACCAGACCGGCGCCTTCTACCGCACCGGCGAAACCCGCCCCGGCGTGGCCCACGCCCGCCAGCTGCAGGGCAAGGAGCTGGGCTACAACAACATCGCCGACGCCGACGCCGCCTATGAGCTGGTCGCCGAGTTCGAGGCCCCGGCCTGCGTCATCGTCAAACACGCCAACCCCTGCGGCGTCGCGGTCGGGAACGACCTGACCGAGGCCTACGCCCGGGCGCTGGAATGCGACGCCGTCTCGGCCTTCGGCGGCGTCATCGCCGTCAACCGCACCCTGACCGGCGCGGACGCGAAGCTGATCACCGACATCTTCACCGAGGTCGTCATCGCCCCCGGCGCCGACGACGAGGCCCGGGCGATCTTCGCCGCCAAGAAGAACCTGCGCCTGCTGCTGACCGACGGCCTGCCCGATCCGCTGGCGGCTGGCGAGGTGTTCCGCTCGGTGGCCGGCGGCTTCCTCGTCCAGTCGCGCGACCGCAGCCGCATCGCCCCCGCCGACCTCAAGATCGTCACCCGCCGCCAGCCGACGCCGCAG
Organism: Brevundimonas sp.; assembly: GCF_031082345.1. Classification (GTDB taxonomy): domain Bacteria; phylum Pseudomonadota; class Alphaproteobacteria; order Caulobacterales; family Caulobacteraceae; genus Brevundimonas. The sequence goes on from NZ_JAVHLH010000175.1 coordinate 5,612, forward strand.
GAGATCGAGGACATGCTGTTCGCCTTCACCGTGGCCAAGCACGTCAAGTCCAACGCCATCGTCTATGCCAAGGACGGCCAGACCGCCGGCATCGGCGCCGGCCAGATGAACCGCCGCGACTCGGCCCGCATCGCCGCCATCCGCGCCCGCGAGGCCGGCGAGGCCAAGGGCCTGGCCCATTCCCTGGCCCAGGGCAGCGCCTGCGCCTCCGAAGCCTTCTTCCCCTTCGCCGACGGCCTGCTCGAAGCCGTCGCCGCCGGCGCCACCGCCGTGATCCAGCCCGGCGGCTCGATCCGCGACGACGAGGTCATCGCCGCCGCCGACGAACAGGGCGTCGCCATGGCCTTCACCGGGGTGCGGGTGTTCCGGCACTAGGCGGGGCGCTACCGCTCGCGACGCGGTCGCTCGCTGCTTGAGCGAGGGGCCGGCGTCTCCTCCCCACGCAGTGGGGAGGGGGACCCCGAAGGGGTGGAGGGGCT
>NZ_JAVHLH010000176.1 GCF_031082345.1 Brevundimonas sp.
GCCGCCGGCTCGCCTTCGCCCGGCTGATCGCCGCGCCCCGGCCGGTCTGGCTGCTGGACGAGCCGTTCGCGCCGCTGGACGCCCGCTGGCGCGCCGCGCTCGGCCTGCTGATGCAGGCGCACATCGACAAGGGCGGGGCCATCCTCGCCGCCGTCCACGACCCCCTGCCGGTGGCCGCGCGGGCGGTCGATATCGGAGCCGGGCGGTGAGGGCCCTGGCCATCCTGTTCCGGCGCGAGCTGGCCCTGGCCTGGTCCGGCGGCGGCGGGCCGCTGCTGGCCTGCGGCTTCTTTCTTTGTTTGACCGCCTTGGTGCCGCTGGCGGCGGGCGGCGACCCGGCCGGTCTGAAGGCCATCGCCGGCGGGATCGCCTGGCTGGCCCTGGCCCTGTCGTCGATCCTGTCGCTGGAGCGGCTGTTCGAGCGCGACCTTGAGGACGGGGCCCTGGACCTGATCGCCCTCGGCCCGGTTCCGCTGGAGCTGACCGTGCTGGCCAAGGCCGCGGCCCAGTGGCTGGCGGTCGGCGTCCCCCTGGCCTTCACCGCGCCCGTCGCCGCCATCACCCTCGGCCTGGCCCCGGAACAGGCCCCGCTGGTCGCGCTGTCGGCCCTGATCGGCGCCCTCGGCTTCGCCCTGACCGGCGCGCTCGGCGCGGCCCTGGCGCTGGGCTCGAAGCGGGGCGGCCTGCTGATCGCGGTCGTCGTCCTGCCGCTGTTCATCCCGCCGGTGGTGTTCGGCGCGGGCGCGCTGGAGCGGACGGTGAGCGGCCTGTCGCCGGCGCCCGCCCTGGCCTTCCTTCTGGCCTATGTGCTGTTCGCCGCCGTGGTCACGCCGTTCGCGGGCGCGGCGGCGATCCGCAACGCGCAGGGCTAGCGTCCACCCGGCGAAAGCGGGACTAGCGGCTGGTCGCGGCGGGGTCCAGCTGCGCCACCCAGGCCTCGAGGCCGGCCGTGTCGGACATGTCGCCCGTCCAGACGTGGGCCGGAACCACCGTCTCGTTGTTGCCCCGCGCCCGGCCGCGATAGACCTTCATCGGCAGATGGGTCTGGGCCCGGCCGCTCGGCAGGGCCTGGCGGCGGACCTCCATATAGACCGTGTCGGCCGAGGTCTCCTGGCCGATAACCGTCGCCCCGGCGGCCGTCAGCACGTCCACCGCGTCGAGACAGGCCGAGGCGCAGCCGTAGTCGGTCAATACCCAGGTTCGCGCCCGCATGGCGGTCGTCGGCGGCCCGGCCTGCGCCGCCGCCGCCTCGTCGCCGTCGCTGAAGTCGGGCTGGCGCCACAGGGCGTCGCCGCGCTCCACGGCCGCGCCCAGGCCGGTCACCATCCGGTCGAAATAGTCGGCGAGGTCGGGGTTGTCGGCGAACATCCGCTGGTATTCGACCACCGCCGCGAGGTTGGCGGGCGATGCGCGCCAGTCGACTCCCTCCGACCCCTTCACGCGGTCGTCGATCCACGCCGCGCCCCACAGGGCCTTGGCGATCTCCGTGCTCCAGGTGGAGGAGCCGCCGTTGTTGCCACGCAGGTCGAAGACCACGACGTCGGCGGCGCGGATGGCGTCGGCGGACGCCACGACCTGTTCGTGCAGGGCGGTGAGCTGGATCCCTTGCTCGCTGGAGGCGTCCGGGTCGAACGATCCCATTTCGATCCAGTAGCCGCCGTCGATGGCGCGCAGGCCGACGCCGGTGACGTGGCGTCGGGGACTGGCCGCGGCGAAGGCCTCGTCGACCTCCTCGTCGGTCAGGGGCGCCCAGGCCAGGCTCCACGTCCGCTGTTGACCGTCGGTCTCGAACACGCAGGTCTGCGGCAGGGTCACGTAGGGATCGTGATAGTCGACGAACAGCGAGGCGGACACGGCGACGCGCCGCGACCGCAGCGACCACCGTCCCGCCCCCTGGCCCAGCAGTTCGGCGGCCAGGGCGTCCGCGTCCCGGCCGTCGCACGAGATCAGCCGCGCCCCCGCCGGCGGCCGCTCGCCACCCTGGCTGAACGCGATCTCGACCCGGTCTCCGCGCAGGGTCGTCAGGAATCCCGGCCAGCGGCGGCGCCACTCGTGTCCCATCGGAGCGAACTCCGACAGGCCCAGATGGCCGTCATCGAACGAGGCCGAATAGGCCTGCAGGGCGAAATGCCAGTCCTCGTAGGTTTGCGCCGTTTCGGCCCGGGTCAGGGCGGTCCGCAGCCCGCCGTCCAGCAGGGCGCGGAAGCCGGGGTTCTCCGGATCGACCGGCCCCGGATGGGAGTCGGCGATGAGGTCGTGGAACGCCCGGGCGTCCTCGCGCAGCGCCTGGCCCCAGTCCGCCGGTGCGGCGACGGGCGGCGGCGTTTCCTGCGCGAGGGCGGGGCCGGCTCCGGCAAGGGCGGCGACAAGGGCGAGGGCGGCGGCGGTCGTGTTCAAGGGCGGACTCCGGCTGCGGGGACGTCGCCTTGTGAAACAACGTTCGCGCAGGAGCCACTTAAGAGTTGGTAATTCGCCCCCGGCCGACCCGCCGGGCGGAGACCCGATCAGGCCTTCTTGACGAACTCGGTCCGGAGCACGAGGCCGCGCACCTTCTCGACATTGGCCTCGATCTCGTCGGGGTCGCCGGTCAGGCGGATGTTCTTGACCAGGGTCCCGCGCTTCAGCGTCACCCCTCCCGAACCCTTGACCTTGAGGTCCTTGATCAGGGTCACGCTGTCGCCGTCGGCGAGGACGTTGCCGTTGCTGTCTTTGGTCGGATCGTCGGTCATGGAACCCGCCTACCGCCTCGCCGCGGCGGCGTCGAGTCCGGCGAGCCAGGCCTCGATCCCGGCCGTGTCGGCCAGGGCGCCGCGCCATTCGTGGACAGGGACGTGGGTCTCGTTGTCGCCGCGCGGACGGCCGCGATAGACCTTCATCGGAATCCGCGCGACGACGCGGCCGCCGGGCAGGGGCTCCTCGCGGATCTCCATATAGGCGGTGTCTCCCGAGGTCTCCTGGCCGACATGGGTCGCCCCCAGGGCCTTGAGCAGATCGACGGCGTCGAGGCAGGCCGAGGCGCAGCCGGAATCGGTCAGGACCCAGGTCCGCGCCTTCATCGGCGAGGGCCCGGCGGGCGGCGCGGCGGTCGCCTCTTCCTCGTCCGGCTGACGCCACAGCGGCCGGCCCTCCTCGCGGGCGGCCCGCAGGCCGTCGGCGATCGCGGTCAGCCAGGCCAGAACCTCGGGGTTCGACCCCATCAGAACCTTGTATTCCTCGATGGTGGCGAGGTTCTTCTCCGACGTCCGCCAGTCCACGGCCTCGGCCTCCGGAGAGCGGGCCTTGACCTCGGCCTCGCTCCACAGGGTCGCCGCCAGGGCGTTGATCCAGGCCGACGAGCCGCCGCCGTTGCCACGCAGGTCGAAGACTACGGCCGGGGCCTCGCGAATCTCGTCCGCCCGGGCCTCGACCGCCGACTGCAGGGCGGTCAGGGCCATGCCGTCGGCGCTGGCCGGATCGCCGTTGAAGCCGCCGAGGCCGATCCACTGGCCGCCGCTCCACGCGCGCAGCTCGATCGGGGCGGTGAAGCGGGGGCTGCGCGCGGCGGCGAAGCCCTCGTCACGGACGGCGTCCGGCAATTCGCGCCACGTCAGTTGATAGGGGCGCGTCTCCGCGCCGACGCGGAACTCGCACTGTTCGGCGCGGCGGACCCAGGGATTGTGCTGGTCCACGAACAGGGTGGAGGCGAAGATCGCGCGGCGCGACGGCAGCGACCAGCGCCCGGCCCCGCGGCCGATCATCTCCGCGGCCAGATCTCCGGCCGACCGACCGTCGCAGCCGATCAGGACCGCGCCCTCCGGCGGAGCGGCCGGGTCGCGGCTGAACACCACCTCATGGCGCTCGCCGTCCGGTCCGGTGCGCAGACCGGTCAGGAAACCGGGCCAGTGCGCGGTCCAGACATGCCCCATGCCGGCCCAGCCCGACAGGCTCAGATGGCCGTCGTTGAACGAGGCGGCGTATTCCTGCAGGGCGAAATACCAGTCCTCATAGCTGTCCGCCGTCCGCGCCCGCTCCAGCGCCTCGGCCAGGCCGGCCTCCAGATGGGGGTTGAACCCGGGATTCTCGACGTCGACCGGCCCGGGATGGCTGTCGACGATGGCGTCGTGGAAGGCCTGGGCGTCCTGCGCCAGGGCGGTTCCCCAGTTCTCGGGCGCGGGCGTGGGCGCGGCGTCCTGGGCCAGGGCGGGCGCGGAGAAGGCGGCGAGCGCCAGAACGACGGCGGACGCGGCGGCGAGGGGTCGGGACATCGGGATGACCGGGTTTGAATGGACGGTGGTCCGCCTCTACGGCCACGCTCGCCTGCGCGCCACTTAAGGCTTGGTAATGCGGCCCGCGACCGCGCGCCCGCTTGCCGCGCGCGCGGTCGGCGCGTAATCGGCGCGGCATGTTCGGCCTCGCCAATCCCGACCGCTTCCTGCGCTTCACCCGACCGCTGATGCCGGTGGTCTGGGGGCTGGCCGTCGTCCTGCTGGCCGTGGCGACCTGGCTGGCCTTCGCCGCGCCGGAGGACTTCCGCCAGGGCGACACGGTGCGGATCATGTTCGTCCATGTGCCCGCCGCCTCGGTCGGCCTGGCCGCCTACGCCGCACTCGGCGTGTCGAGCTTCTTCGCCCTGGTGTTCCGCCATCCGCTGGCCGACGCCGCCGCCCGCGCCGCGGCCCTGCCCGGGGCGGCCTTCACCGCCCTGTCCCTGGTCAGCGGCAGCCTGTGGGGCAAGCCGATGTGGGGGGCCTGGTGGGCCTGGGGCGACGCCCGGCTGATGTCGGTGCTGATCCTGTTCCTGTTCTACCTCGGCTACATGGCCCTGCGCGCCTCGATCGACGACGAGGCCAAGGCCGCCCGGGCCGCCGCCGTGCTGGGTCTGGTCGGCCTGATCAACCTGCCGATCGTCAAATTCTCGGTCGACTGGTGGAACACCCTGCACCAGCCGGCCTCGCTGATGAGGGCCGACGGCCCGGCCATGCCGCCGGTCTATCTGACCCCCCTGCTGACCATGATGGCGGCCTGGGGCGTCCTGTTCCTGGCGCTCTGGCTGACCGCCATCCGCACCGAGGTCGTACGGCGGCGGGTTCTGTCGGTCCGCGCCCGCCGCGCCCTGGAGGCCTGACCGCATGCCCGATCTCGACATGAGCCCCTACGGCGCCTTCGTCTGGCCCGCCTGGGCGATCAGCGCCGTCGTGCTCGGCGCCCTCGCCGCCCGCGCCCTGCTCGCCGCTCGCCGCTGGTCGGCCGAGCTGAAGCGGCTCGAAGCCGATCAACCGGCGGAGGACCGTCGATGAACCGCTGGTTCGCCGTCATACCCCTGCTCGCGCTCGTCGCCCTGGTGGCCTTCGCCGCCGTCCGGCTGGGCGACTTCACCGGCCGGTCGCTGGCCGAGGGCCGCAGCAGCGAATACCGGCCCGACGCCCTGGTCGGCCAGCCGGTGCCGGAGACGGTCCTGCCCATGCTGACCGGCGCGACGGCGGGCCCGGGCATGCTCGACCTGAAGACCGCCGGCGTCGGCAAGCCGATGCTGATCAATGTCTTCGCCAGCTGGTGCGCGCCCTGCAAGATCGAGCACCCCAATCTGATGGCGCTGAAGGCGCAGGGCGTCGCCGTCGTCGGCGTGGCCTGGAAGGACGATCCGGCCGACACCCGGGCCTTCCTCGACGAGTTGGGCGATCCCTATTCCATGGTGCTGGTCGACCGGGACGGCCGCGCCGGCCTCGACCTCGGCATCACCGGCGCCCCCGAGACCTTCGCCGTCGACGCCATGGGCCGGGTCGTGGGCAAGAGCTCGGGGCCGCTGGTCGATCAGGCCGAGATCGACCGGCTGGTGGCGGCCATCCAGGCCCCGCCGCGCCCGCTGCCGACCGCCGCGACACGCTGATCCCGCGACGCCGGGCCGGACGCCGTTAACCCATTTCCGACGGATTTCGTTAACCCTGTCGGCATGAGCGCGATTCGTCCCCCGGTCCCCTCACCGCTGTTCCCGGCGCAGAGCCCGCCGTTCCCGGTCCGCGCCTCGCGCTCGGACTTCTTCCGCGCGGCCCTCGACAGGGTCGGCGCGCCGATGGAGGCCGGGCCGAGCCCCGCGCCGG
>NZ_JAVHLH010000177.1 GCF_031082345.1 Brevundimonas sp.
CCGACACGCCCAGCACGCCCGGGTCCGCCAGCGGATTTCGCAGCAGCCCCTGCATCACGGCGCCCGACAGGCCCAGGGCCGCCCCGACCATCAGCGCCGTGGCCGCGCGCGGCGCCCGCACCGCCCACAACACTTCCGCAGCGCCGGAGGACGGATCGGTGAAGGCCCGGCCCAGTTGAGCGGCGTTGAAGGCCGTCTCGCCAAACAGCACGGCCGCCAACGTCGCCAGGACAATCAGTCCGGCGAGGATGAGGGCCAGCCGTCCGGAGGAGTCGCCGGTCACCCGGCCGCCTTCAGCATTGACGCCGCGTCGGCCGCGAACCAGGCCGGACAGGTCAGGCTCGCCGCCGGCAGCCGGGCCACGACCCGGCCCTTCGCCGCTCTCCGAACCACGGGATGCCGTCCCGGCCCGCGCCAGTCGCCGCGCGACTGGTCGAAGAAGCTGAGCACGAAGCGCGCCGGCCGCCACAGGACGATCCGCTCGACGCTGACCGGAGCGAACCCCGGAGCCCTGACCAGATTGGCCAGCCCCGCGGCGCCCAGGACGGCGTCCACCAGGGTGCCTGGCCCGGCGGTGAATCCCCCGGCGGTCAGATACAGGGCGGATCGCTTGGGCGCCCCCGTCGCGGGAGCCGCCTGACGCAGGCGGGCGTCCATGCGGGCGATCAGGGCGTCGCCGCGGCCGGGCGCCTCGAGCGCGAGCGCCGCCGCCCGGATGTTCCCGCGAACGCCATCGAAATCCGTGGCGTCGGCGAGAGTGACGACACGGACGCCGCGGGCTTCAAGCCGCGCCAGCAGACGGGCGTCGCCGCCCCAGTAGCGGACGACGACATCGGGCCGGAATCCGACGGCCGCCTCCAGCGTCGGTCGCACCCGCCGACGTCCCGCCGCCGCCTCGCGCATCCAGGAATCCGGATCGTCGGCGCGAGGGGACAGCGCCAGCGCCGCCCCCGGCGCCAGGGCCAGGGCGTACTGATCGCCACACTGGTCCAGCGACATCACCCGCAACGGGCGCGTCTCCGCCGCGACCGCCGGGGCGCCGGCCGTCGTCAGGGCCAGAGCCAGCACGATCGCTGACAGTCTCACGGCTTCATCAGGCCCGCGAACAGCCCGTCCAGCAAGGCGTTGACCAGGGTCTCACGGTCGACCCAGTCGAAATAGGGCTTGGTGATCATCAGCGACACCACGCCGTGGCAGCCGGCCCAGAGCGCCTGGGCGGTCGTCCGCGCATCACCGCGCAACTGGCCCTCCGCCTCAGCGTCCTCGACCACCTGCTCGAACGACCGATAGAGGGAAGCGCCCAGCTCCTGGGCCGCCGACAGGGCGCCATGCCTGAGCTCGACCGGGCGGGTCATGTAGATCAGCCGGTAGGCGTTGGGGTTGGCGAAGCCGAACTCGATATAGGCCTGCATCATGCGCCGCAGCCGCTCCTGGGGCCCGCCGGGCTCGGCCACCACGGCCCTGTTCAGCTCCAGCAGGGCGGCGAACGCCTCGCGGCAGATCTCGTGCAGGATCTCGCCCTTCTCGGCGAAATGCATGTAGAGGGCCGTCGACGACAGACCGACCTCGTCGGCGATCTTGCGGATGGTGGCGCCCTCGTAGCCGTGCTCGACGAAGATGCGCTCGGCCGCGGCCAGAATCTCGGCGCGGCGGGCGTAGCCCTCGCCCTTCGGCTTGCGCTGGGATCGCGGACTGTGGGCGGCGGGGGCGGTCACCTGGGGCGGAACTCCGAACTGCGACCCTTGAATAGCGGCATTCCCCGCTGCGCGCCAATCGCTTGCCGCCCGCGAATCGGCGCGTTAACCCTTTCGCATGGGAGGTTCGGAGATCAGCGATCTTCGGGATCGCGGGCGCGGCGCCGCGCGCCATGGGCCGCCTCGCGCGAGCAGCGCCGGGTGGCGCGGCCTGTCCGCCTTCCAGTGGCTTGTTCTGACAGGCGCGCTCGCGGCGGCAGGCTCCCTGGCCTGGTCGCGTCCGGACGCCATCGCGCCGCTGGTGGTGATGGGCGCCGCGGCGGCCTTTCTGACCGTTTCCGTGTGGCGGGTGCTGCTGGTGGCGGCGAGCGTTTCGCCAACCGTTCGTCCGGATGAGGTGACCGCCGAGCTTCCGCCCTACACCGTGCTGGTCGCCCTCCATGACGAGGCGGAGGTGATGGACCAACTGGTCGGGCGGCTGGCGCGCATCGACTATCCGGCCGACCGCCTCCAGGGCCTGCTGATCCTCGAGGCCCACGATCACGAGACCGTCGCCGCCGCCATGGCCGCGCCCCGTCCCGAATGGCTGGATATCTTCATCGCCCCGCCGGGCCGCCCGCAGACCAAGCCCCGCGCCCTGAACAGCGCCCTGCCCTTCGTGACCGGCGATCTCCTGACCGTCTACGACGCCGAGGACGAACCCGACCCGCTCCAGCTGCGCGAGGCCGCCGCCCGCTTCGCCGGGGACGCTGGCGGACGTCTGGCCTGCCTGCAGGCGCCGTTGCGGATCCGTGGCCGGTCCGGGCCGGGGGACTCGCCCTTCCTCGACCGCCAGTTCGCCGCCGAATACGCGAGCCTGTTCGAGACCGTCCTGCCCGGCCTGGCCAGGCTGGGCCTGCCCTTCCCGCTGGGCGGGACCAGCAACCACTTCCGGGTCGACGTGCTGTGGGAGGTCGGCGGGTGGGACGCCTTCAACGTCACCGAGGACGCCGATCTGGGCTTCCGGCTGTGGAGCCGCGGTTGGCGTCTCGGGATCATCAGCCGACCGACGTGGGAGACCCCGCCGGGCCGCATCTCCGACTGGCTGCCGCAGAGAACGAGTTGCGTTCCCTTTTCTGCATGGCCAGAAACCGATCACTTTGCGGCTTGTCCGTCCCGACATGGAGCGCTGGCAGGGTGAGCGCTTGTCAGTCCGGCTTCGGCGTAGGCGCAGAGAACTCGGACTCTCTCAAAGCCAGTTGGGGGAACTCTTCTGCCGCAGCCGGACAACCGTATTTGAGTGGGAGACCGGCCGAATTCCGCTACCGGAAGCGGTAGCGGCTTGGCTCGATAGACCGGAGATGTCCCCTTCCCTTTCCGAACGCACCAATCCGCGTTCCGATAAAGTCCGCTTCTGACTGAGGCCGTGTAAAAACGTGCTGAGCCGCAGCGGCGCGCAGGTTGCAACGAGGCGCAGAGCCCCTTCGTCTCAGGCTCTGATCGCGTCCATCAGCGGCTTGGTTCCTAGCACCGCCATCACGCGCTTCATGTTGTAGGCCAGGATGTGGAGGCTGATCTCGATCTTCACGTTGGGCAGCCGCTTCATCAGGAAGTGGGTGTGGCCCATCCAGGCCTTGATCGTTCCGAACGGGTGTTCGACCAGTCGTCGTCGGACGCGCATGGCTCGCGGGGCCAGGTCCATCCGGGCCTGCAAGGCATCGATCACCGCTTCAAGCTCCCAGCGCGTGATCCGACGCTCGACGCTGGGGGTGCACTGAGCTTTGAGCCGGCAGCCGGTGCAACTGGCCCGGTCCCAGTAGCGGTGCAGCGTCAGCCCCTTCTCGACGGTCGTCATGTGCGGCGGCAACAAGGAGCCGGCCGGGCAGCGATAGACGTCCTGATCGGGCAGGTAGACGAAGTCCTGCTTGCCGAAGCGTCCCGCCGCCTTGGCCCCCGAGGTCTGGGGCTTCGGCAGGTAAGGCGTCACGCCCATGGTCTCGCAGGCCAGTATCTCCTCGCCGGCGAAGTAGCCCCGGTCGGCCAGCACGTCGAGTGCCTCAACGCCCATGGCGTCCTTGGCCTTTCCCGCCATGGAGGCGAGCTGATGCTTGTCGAGCCCGGTCATGACCACGTCGTGGGCGACGATCAGGTGATGCTCGCCCTCGACGGCGGACTGGACGTTGTAGCCGACGATGCCGCTGCCCCGACCGGACGTCGCCATGGCGCGGGCGCCGGGGTCGGTCAGGGAGACCTGGCCGTCAGGCGACGCCTCGACCTGCGCCTCCATGGCCTTCAACATCGCCATCTGGGCGCGGAGCCGCTCGATCTTCTCCACCAGCCGGCCCGACCGCGCCTCGGCGGCCTCGCCCTCCTGCCGGTCCGCCGTGTCCAGATCCCGCAGATAGCCCGCGATGTGTTCCGCCACCTGGTCGATCCGCCGCTTCACCTTGTAGGCGGTGAAGTTACGGTCGCGGGTGTTCACCGCCTTGAACTTCGAGCCGTCGATGGCGACCAGGGCCGCGCCGAAGAGCCCGAGCTCACGACACAGCACCACGAACTGGCCACACGCCGCCTGGATGGCCGGGCCGTTCTCGCGGCGGAAGTCGGCGATGGTCTTGTGATCCGGCGCCAGTCGCCCCGTCAGCCACATCAGCTCGACGTTGCGTTGCGCCTCACGCTCCAGCCGCCGGCTGGACTGCACCTTGTTCAGATAGCCGTAGACATACAGCTTCAGCAGCGTGGCCGGATGGTAGGCGGGCCGTCCTGTCGCCGCCGGGGTAACGCCCTCAAAGCCCAGGCTCTTCAGATCCAGCTCGTCGACGAACACATCGACCACGCGGACTGGATTATCCTCCGCCACATAGTCGTCGAGACACTCGGGAAGCAGCGTCTGCTGCCGGCGATCGGCACCCTGAACGAAGCGGCTCATACCCCACCTCCTGCTGTCCTCAGGAGGCTACCCTAATTCGCTCGATCCGAAGGCGTTTTCACACAGCCTCGACTCACAGCGGCGGTTTGGAGTGTCCGCTCCGGGGAAATCCGCTGGTGCCGAGCATCGCGGCGAAGACTGACCTGCCCCCTCTGGTCCCGCGGTCATAATGGGAGTCCGCAGGCTTCATAGCTGATCTTGGGCTCCGGTGGGAGCGGGCGGTCGGCGCAGCTATTTACGTCGCGCAGCCGACCGGCCGCGTGGTTCAGCCGCATCATCTCCGGCGCGAGGCCGCCGTGGGCAGAGTGCGGTCGGATGTGGCTGTAGTCGTCCGGCCGCCGGGCGACGACGGCCCGGGCCTCAGCCAGGGTCGTGAACACCTCCTCGTTCAGGCATTCGTCACGGAACTTGCCGTTGAAGCTTTCGACGAAGCCGTTCTGCTGGGGCTTGCCGGGGTCGATTTAGCGTCAGCCGACGCCGGTCCGGTTGGCCCACTCCAGCATCGCCCGCGACGTCATCTCCGTGCCGTTGTCGCTGACGATCAGGGCCAGCTTGCCGCGCCGGGCGATCAGTGCGTCCAGCTCGCGCGCCAATGCGCCGGCCGCCGATCGAGGTGTCGACCACCAGCGCCAGCTTCGCGCGTGAAGTCGTCCACGATGCACAGGATGCGGAAGCGCCGACCCCACGACAGAGCGTCCGCCACGAAGTCCAGGCTCCAGCGCCGGTTCGGACCGTCCGGCACGGCCATCGGCGTCCGCATCCCGGTCGCCCGCGTGCGTCCACGCCGCCGTCGCACCGCTAGGCCCTCTTCCCGATAGAGCTGGAACAGCTTTTTCTTGTTCAAGCTGACGCCCTCGCGCTCCAGCAAGATGCCCAGCCGCCGGTAGCCGAACCGACGGCACTCTCCGGCCAGACTCCGCAGCCGTTCGCGCACCTCCGCGTCGCCAGGCTCAGGCGCGCGGCGCACCGTCTTGGGATCGACCTCGACCAGCCCACAGGCCCGCCGCTGCGAGTAGCCGCGCTCCGCCATCAGACGAAGCGCGGCTCCCCGGCGAACAGCGGGCCCGGTCAGTTTTTTCCCAAGAGATCCTTCAACGCCGCCACGTCCAGCATCGACTCCGCCAGCAGCTTCTTCAGCCGCCGGTTCTCGTCCTCCAGCGTCTTCAGCTTCTGGGCGTCCGAGACGCTCATCCCGCTGTATTTGGCCTTCCAGCGATAAAAGGTCGGCTCGCTGATCCCGTACGGCCGGCAGACCTCCGCCGTCGCACCGCCAGCCTCCTGTTCGCGCAGAACGCCTATGATCTGAGCCTCGCTGAACCTGCTCTTCTTCATGTCCGTCTCCTTGAGGTTGACGGACCCTCACTCAAACCGAGGGATCAGGAAGGGGGCAGGTCAGGACGAACAGCGCCTTAAAGCGGCCGGCGCCGATCAATAACGTC
>NZ_JAVHLH010000178.1 GCF_031082345.1 Brevundimonas sp.
TGCACGCCTGGCCGGCCCCACCCGGTCGTCGCTTTCGCGCCGACCGCCCTCCCCGGGACGGGGAGGGAGAAATCAGATCAGAACGCCTCCGCCGGCATCGCCATCAGCACTTCGGCGCCCGACTTCACCTTGGCCAGATGGGCCCCGGCGTCGGGCAGGATGCGCTCGACGAAATAGCGGCCGGTCATCAGCTTGTTGGCGTAGAACGGGTCGGTCGAGCCGGCGTCGATCTGCTTCTGCGCGGCGATCGCCATCTGGGCCCAGCAATAGGCCAGCGCCGTCAGGCCGAAGATGTGCAGATAGTCGGTGCTCGCCGCCCCGGCGTTGTCCGGATTCTGCATGCCGTTCTGCATCAGCCACATGGTGGCCTCCTGCAGCTTCTTCTTGGCGTCGGCCAGGCCGTCGACGAAGGGCTTCACCGTCTCGCCGGCGCCGCCGTTCTCGACCACGAAGGCGTCGATCTCGGCGAACCAGGTCATGATGGCCCGGCCGCCGTTGGCCGGCAGCTTGCGTCCCACCAGATCCAGCGCCTGGATGCCGTTGGCGCCCTCGTAGATCATGGTGATCCGCGCATCGCGCAGATATTGCGACGCCGGGAAATGCTCGGTGTAGCCGCTGCCGCCGTGCACCTGCATCGCCAGGCTGGCGACGTGGAAGCCCTTGTCGGTCAGATAGGCCTTCAGCACGGGGGTGATCAGACCCATGTAGTCGCGCGCCTTCTGGGCCTCGGCCTCGTCATTCGAATGCTGCAGGTCGGCCTGCAGGGCGGTCCACAGGGTGAAGGCCTGGCCGCCCTCGATGAAGGCCTTGGCCTCCAGCAGCATCCGCCGCACGTCGGGGTGGACCATGATCGAGTCGGCGGGACCGTCCGGGTTCTTCGGCCCGGTCAGCGACCGGCCCTGCAGCCGGTCATGGGCGAACTCGACCGCGGCCTGATAGGCGGCCGAGCCGATCGACAGGCCTTGCAGGCCGGTGCCGAGGCGGGCCTCGTTCATCATGACGAACATGGCCGCCATGCCCTTGTTCTCGGTCCCGACCAGCCAACCCTTGGCGTTGTCGTAGTCCATGACGCAGGTGGCGTTGCCGTGGATGCCCATTTTGTGCTCGAGGCCGCCGCAGCCCGCGCCCTTGTTGCGCTCGCCCAGCGACCCGTCCTCGTTGACGAACACCTTGGGCACGACGAACAGGCTGATGCCCTTGATCCCGGCCGGCGCGCCCTCGATCCGGGCCAGCACCAGATGGATGATGTTGTCGGTGAAGTCGTGCTCGCCCGAGCTGATCCAGATCTTCTGGCCGGTGATGTTGTAGCTGCCGTCGCCGTTCGGGACGGCCTTGGTGCGGATCAGCCCCAGGTCCGTGCCGCACTGCGGCTCGGTCAGGTTCATGGTCCCGCCCCATTCGCCGGTGGCCATCTTGGGCAGATACATGGCCTTCTGTTCGTCGGTGCCGTTGGCGTTCAGGCCCCAGTAGGCGCCGGCCGTCAGGCCCGGATACATCGAGAAGGCGGCGCTGGCGGCGGCGGTCATCTGGCCGAAGGCCATGGCCACGACCGACGGCATGCCCTGGCCGCCGTGCTCGGGCAGGGCCGACAGGGCGGGCCAGCCGGCCTCGACCATGGCCTTGTAGGCTTCCTTCCAGCCGGTCGGGCCGGTGACCTTGCCGTTATCCCATTTGCAGCCTTCCTGATCGCCGATGCGGTTCAGGGGGGCGATGACCTCCTCGGCGAATTTCGCGCCTTCCTCGAGGATCTGGCTGACCAGGTCCGACGAGACGTCGGCGAAGCCGGGCTGGTTGGAATAGCGATCGATGTCCAGCACGTCGTTCAGGATGAACGTCAGGTCGCGGACGGGCGCCTTGTAGGCCATGGAGTTACGCTCTCGCTTTGAAGGGCTGGACGTTGTGGTCGGGATTCAGACGCGACTTCAGCAGGCTCGCGTATTCCTCGGCGCCGGGCAGCAGGTCGGGCCGGTGCTCGGACAGCTTGCGCTCCATCACGGCGCAGGCCTCCTCGGCGGTCTCGATGGCGGCGTCGAGGTCTTCGCGTTGCTGTTTCAGCGCGGCGATCTGGGCCCGGTGGCGGCGCAGGGCGACGGCCATCTGATGGGCGTTGTGATTGTCGTGGTCGTAGAGGTCCAGCATCTCCTGGATCTCCAGCAGGCTGAAACCGATGCGGCGGCCGCGCAGGATCAGCTTCAGCCGCGCCCGGTCGCGGGCGTCATAGACCCGCGTCTGGCCCTTGCGGGCCGGGGTCAGCAGGCCCTTGTCCTCATAGAAGCGCAGCGCCCGCGCCGTCGCCCCGAACTCGCGGCACAGCTGGCGGATCGAATAGGTGCGATGATCGTCGGCGGTCGCCATGCGCAAAGTCATAACTTGACGTGCACGTAAAGGGAAGCCTTCAGCGCGCGCGGAATTGCAGACGGCCGCCGGATCGCTCCAGCGGCCGCTCCATCAGCAATTCTTCGGGATCAGCGCGTTTCCCGCGCCCGATACCACAGCACCGGCGCCGTCATGGCGATCAGCACCAGATTGGTCAGGGCCAGGCCGCCCTCCAGACCGATGGCGTGAACGCCAAGCATGATCGTCTCCAGCGCCAGCAGGCCGGCGGCGGCGGTGATCAGCAGCGGACGACCGTGTTTCCACGACACCAGCGGCGCCAGCAACAGCACGGCGAGTCCGATCTCGGCGACGCCGAGGCCGCGCACCATGTTGTCCGACACCAGCGCCGGCCAACGCATCAGCTCGATAAGATTGGCCATCGGCTCGCTCAGCTTGGCGTAGCCGGCGGCGATGAAGAACATCGCCAGCCAGCCCTGCAGCGTCCAGAGCGTCAGATTGCGGTAGCTGGCGACGAGGCGCGAGCGGGCGGGGGAGAGAGCTTGAGAAGTCATTTTCTGGCACGCCCGGGGAGAGGCGCTCGTTCTATTGGCAACAGTGGCGA
Source organism: Brevundimonas sp. (assembly GCF_031082345.1). Taxonomy (GTDB): domain Bacteria; phylum Pseudomonadota; class Alphaproteobacteria; order Caulobacterales; family Caulobacteraceae; genus Brevundimonas. The sequence goes on from NZ_JAVHLH010000178.1 coordinate 2,939, forward strand.
TGTCGGATCGCCTGGCCATTTCCGCAAGGGCGCGAAGCGAGACCGTAACCATCCGTGACCGCCTTCTGCGGGAGCCCCACGGCCAAAGCGTGGCCGTATCCATAATTCCTTGTAATGCGGCAGCCGTTTCGGGCGTCTTAAGAGCGGGGCGGCGCGGACAGGTCAGGGGCGGCACGGGAACCTTCGGGAATCGGACCGGTCGGCGCCGGCTCCGAACCCCTACCGCCGCCCTGCCGCCACCCTGCTGTCAGCAGCCGGTCAGGCCCCACGCCTTCCGCGCCCGGGCCAGCCGCGCCAGCTTGGCGTGGAACGGCCCCCAGTCGTCGCCGGCGTCGATGGCGGCCCAGACCGCCTCGACCTCGTCGATCCGCATCTCCTCGGGCTCCGGCGCCGCGAACATCGGCTGCTCCAGCCGCTCGGGCCGGTCCGGCTCGTGCTCGAACAGGGCGAAGCGGAAGGCGTCGAAGACCTCGCCCTGGTACAGCTTGCCGCGCGGCCCGCCCAGCGCCCGCGCCGACGAGGCGAAGCCGCCGAACCAGTCGAAGAACAGCGGCTCCCAGCGCAGCGCCTCGCCGCCTTCGCGCAGCAGCGCCAGCGTGGTGTCCAGCAGCCTCTGGTCCGCGGCCTCGCCGAGACTCGCCACCCCCAGCCGCGCCAGAAACGCCGCCCTCAACTCGCGGATATAGGCGGGTCCAAAGCCGTTCAGCGCCTCGGTCAGCGGCGCCGCGTCGGCCGCCAGCTTCAGCGCACCGCCCAGCTGGGTCAGGGCCCAGAACACCGCCTCCGGCTGTCGGGCGAAGGCGTAGAGGCCGAACTGGTCGAAATAGGCCGCCGTGAACCCCGGCTCATAGTGCGGCAGGAACCGCCACGGCCCGTAGTCGAAGCTCTCGCCGGTGACGTTCAGATTGTCGGTGTTCAGCACCCCGTGCACGAACCCCGCCGCGATCCACCGCGCCGTCAGCCGCGCCGAGGCCTCGACCACGGCGCGCAGGAAGCCCGGCGCATCCCCGCTCGGGACGGCCGGGTGGTAGAGCGCCCGCGCATGCTCGACCAGCGCCTCGATCATGTCCGGCCGCCCGATATAGGCGGCCCGCTGGAAGGTCCCGAACCGCACATGGCTGTGCGACAGCCGCACCAGCACCGCCGAGCGGGTGGGGGAGGGCTCGTCGCCCCGCTCCAGCGCCTCGCCGGTCTCGATCAGCGAAAATGCGCGGCTGGTCGGGACGCCCAGCGCCTCCAGCATCTCCGCCGCCAGCACCTCGCGCACGCCGCCCTTCAGCGTCAGCCGCCCGTCCCCGCCGCGCGACCACGGCGTCTGGCCGGAGCCTTTCGTCCCCAGGTCGAGAAGTCGACCCGGGAGAGCGCTATCGCTCGCGCCGCGGGCGCTCGCTGCTTGAGCGCGGTCAGGGACTTCCCGCATCTGCGCCGCCAGGAACCCCCGCCCGTCGCCGATGTCCGGGTTGTAGGTGCGGAACTGGTGCCCGTGATAGCGCATGGCTGTCGGCCCCGGCTGGCCCGGCAGGGGCTCGAACCGGCCGAAATGGGCGATCCATTCCGCGTCCGTCAGCGTCTCCAGCCCCACGGTCGCCGCGGCCCGGTCGTTGCGATAGCGCAGGATCGTCTGCGGAAACGCCGCCGGCGCGACGGCGTCGCCATAGTCCGCCCCCAGATCGAAGAAGCGGGGCTCGGGGCGGTAGGCGGGGGAGACGGGCATGGGCGGCAAATGCCCCCTGCCGCCGGCGGCTGCAATGGCTGTCGGCGGCCCGGTCAGTCGCCCCGGCGCCCCGGCGGGACTTGTTGCGGCTCCGGGTCGGGGTCCTCGGCCGCGCCGTGGTAGGTGGCCCAGTCGTCGCCGCCAGGCGGCCGCGGCAGGCCGGTGACGATGCCGTCGGCCGGATTGGGATCGATGCCATGGCCCTGTCGATGCAGATGCGCCTTGGCGATCATATTGGCCGACACCGGCGCGGTCAGCAGCAGGAAGACGGTGATCAGCAACTCATGCGCCGACCATGTCCCGCCCGACGCCGGGAAATAGACCATGGAGGCGATCAGGCAGGCCCCGACGCCGAGGGTGCTGGCCTTGGTCGGTCCGTGCAGCCGGGTCATCAGCGACGGCAGCCGGGCCAGGCCCCACGACCCGATCAGGATGAAGGCCCCGCCCATGACCAGCAGGCAGGCGACCAGAATTTCGGCGGCGAGGCTCATTCGATGATGTCTCCCCGCAGCAGGAATTTGCAGTAGGCGACGGTGCCGACGAAGGCGACCATGGCCAGCAGCAGGGCCGCCTCGAAATAGGTCTGGGTCTTCCAGGCCACGCCGAACACCACGATCAGGGCGATGGCGTTGATGGTCAGGGTGTCGACCGCGAGGATGCGGTCCCCCGACGTCGGGCCGCGCACCAGTCGATACAGGTTCAGCAGGATGGCCACGCTGACGCAGGCCAGCGCGAAGGCCAGGGCGATGGACAACAGGGAACCGGTCATCGGAACACCTTCAGCAGACGGGTCTCGTACCTCTGTTTGATGCGGACGACTTCGGCCTCCGGGTCGGCGACGTCGAGCGCGTGAACCAGCAGGGCGTGGCCGTCGGCGGACACGTCGGCGGTCACCGTGCCGGGGGTCAGGGTGATGGTCCCCGCCAGTACTGTGATGGCCTCGGGTGAGCGCAGTTCCAGCGGCACCACCAGCCAGCGGGACCGCAGGTCGCGATTGCGGCGGGTCAGGATCACCCAGGCGACCTGGAAATTGGCCACGACGATGTCCCACAGGACGATGACGACATAGCCGACCAGGTCCGGGCCGAAGCGGATCTTCGGACGGCCGGGCCAGAACCGGCTGGTCGCCAGCGGGGCCACGATCCCCACGATCAGGGCGAGGAACAGGGCGCCGGCGCTGAACTCATTGACCAGCAGCATCCAGACCACGGCGACCAGGATGCTCAGGGCGGGATGGGGCAGAAGGCGGCGGATCATCGGCGGCCTCCCGAAGTCTCGCCCAGCACGGCCTCGATATAGGCCCGCGGCTCGAACAGCTGTTCCGCCGCCGCGGCCGTATAGGCGGTGACCGGCCCGGCCAGC
>NZ_JAVHLH010000179.1 GCF_031082345.1 Brevundimonas sp.
GTCGTCGGTGAGGGCGAAGTCCATGGGTCTCTTCCCGAAGCGTGTCGCGGCTCGAGCCGCTGGCGTGACTGGTTCGGGCGGCTTCTAGCCGAGGCCGCGGCTTCGCGTCGAGGCGGCAGCCTGCATCCAAACGAACTCCGTCGGGCCTCATACACCGAATCGAGGGAGCAATCGGATGATGCGAATCGGCATGTGGGCCATGGCGGCCCTGCTGGCGGGGCCGGCGGCGGCGCAGACGGTGGAGGGGCGCATCCTGCCGGAGCGACCCTATGTCGAGCAGACGCGCTACGGACAGGCGCTGAATTTCGACATCGCCCTGGCCAACCGGAGCGACCGTCAAGCCTCCCTGACCGAGCTGGAAGTGACGTTCGTCGGGGCGGACGGGCGCGACATCCTGACCCGGCGCCTCGACGGCAATGGCACGGCGCCGTCGATCCAGACCGTTCCGAACAGGATCGTGGAGGCGGGCGCGGAGGCGTTGCTGTTCAACCCGTTCGAACACGCCCCGGCCGGCCGGGCGGTCGGGGCCGTCCGGATCACGGCCACCCTGTCAGCGGACGGATTGCCGGATCAGGTGATCACGGCCTCGACAACGGTGCGCGCCGCGCCGCCCTCCCCTGGTCTTTCACCAGTGACCGGACGGGTGCTGGTCTGGGACGGGCACGACGCCCTCTCCCACCATCGCCGCTGGGACTATCTGCTGCCGCCGATCCGGGCGCTCGGCTTTTCGAGCAACGCCATGCGCTACAGCTACGACTTCGTCACGGTTGACGACGCGGGCCGTATGCACAGCGGTGACGGCGAGGTGAACACGGACTGGTTCGGCTTCGGCCAGCCGGTGCGGACGCCGGCAGCGGGCGTCGTCGTCCAGGTGCGGGACGACCGGCCAGACGACCGGCGCTTCGATCCGTCCGAGCTGGTAGAGGACATCAACCTGGTGTTCGGGAACGTCGTGGTGATCGCGCACGAGGACGGATCCTTCAGCATGCTGGGCCATGTCAAACAGGACAGCGCCACGGTGCGTCCCGGGGATCGGGTGGAGGCCGGACAGACGGTGGCGGCGATCGGCGCGTCGGGCAGTTCGCTCTTCCCACACCTGCACTATCAACGGGTCGACGCCGCCGACATGCGTGGCGAGGGCATACCCTCGACCTTCCGCGAGGTGTGGCTGGACGACGGCTCCGCGCCGGTGAACGGGCATGTCGACAGCGGCGAGATCTTCCTGGCCCGATGAGCCGCCGGCCATGCGGCTTTGCGGTCGGAGGCGATTGTCCTAAACCGCCCGCATGACCCAGCCGTTCGCGCCCGCCGCCTTTCCCTACGCCCGCCCCCGCCGGTTGCGCAGCCAGCCCTGGGTGCGGCGGCTGACAGCCGAGACGACGCTGACGCCCGCGGATCTGGTGTGGCCGCTGATCGTGCATGACGGGGAAGACGACCGCCTGCCTGTGGCGTCGATGCCCGGCGTGTTCCGGCTGAGCCCGAAGGCGGCGGCGGCGGCGGCGGTCGAGGCCCGGGATCTGGGCATTCCGGCGGTGGCGCTGTTTCCCAATGTCGACGGGGCGATCAAGGACTGCGTCGGCACCGGCGCGACCGACCCGGACGGCCTGATCCCCGAGTGCATCAAGGCCATCAAGGACGCGGCCCCGGAGATCGGGGTCATCACCGATGTGGCGCTGGATTGCTATACTGACCATGGCCACGACGGGGTGCTGGAGGACGGGCGCATCGTCAACGACACGACGCTGGAGCGGCTGGCCGAACAGGCCTTCATCCACGCCCATGCGGGCGCCGACGTGGTGGCGCCGTCGGACATGATGGACGGGCGGGTCCAGGCCATCCGCGAGGCGCTGGAGGCCAACGGCCTGCAGGATGTGATGATCCTGGCCTATGCGGCCAAATACGCCTCGGCCTTCTACGGGCCGTATCGCGACGCCGTCGGCTCGGCCAAAGCCCTGACCGGCGACAAGAAGACCTATCAGATGGACTACGCCAACTCCGACGAGGCGCTGCGCGAGGTGGCCATGGACATCGCCGAGGGCGCCGACGCGGTGATGGTCAAGCCGGGGATGCTTTATCTCGATATTGTTCAGCGAGTTAGCGAGACCTTCAAGGTGCCGACCTTCGCCTATCAGGTGTCGGGCGAATACGCGATGATGCGGGCGGCCATGGCCAATGGCTGGCTGGAGGAGGATCGGGCGATTCTGGAAAGCCTGCACGCCTTCAAGCGCGCCGGGGCGGTGGGGGTGTTGACGTATTTCGCGCCGCAGGCGGCAAGGCTGCTGGGAGCCTAGCCCCTCTTTCGTCATTCCGGGCGGGGAGCCGCAACGCGGCCCGCAGACCCGGAACCCAGCGGCGCGCGAGAGCGCGAAGCTGTCGAGAGCTCATCCGGCGCCGGTGCTTCGCCGCAGTCGCGGCGCCGCTGGGTTCCGGTTCTTCGCTGCGCTTCGCCCGGAATGCCGAAAGTTAGAGGGCGAGGCGCGCGCTCCAGCCGTCGAACGCCACCTCGACGTTCGGCGGAACAGCCGCCGACAGGGCGTTGTAGTCGAGGTCGAGATGCAGGTTGGTGAGCACCGCCTTTTTCGCCCCGGCCCGGGCGATCCAGTCCAGCGTCTTCTCGACGTGGGCGTGGGTCGGATGCGGCGTCCAGCGCAGGGCGTCGACGATCCACAGGTCGCAGCCGCGCACCGCTTCGATCGCCGCCTCGTCGAGATCGGACACGTCGCTGGAGTAGGCCACGCCGCCAATGCGGTAGCCGACCGAGCGGATCGGGCCGTGGGCCTGGTCGAAGGTGACGACGGGGACCGGGCCGCCGGAGCCGTCGACGCTCCAGGCCTGGCCGTGCGGGGGAATTGGGCGGGCGTCGAGGATGGCGGGATAGCCCTCGACGCTCTCAAAGATGTAGCGGAAGCGGCCGTACAGGGCCTGATGGGTGGCGGCGTCCATATGGGCCGGCAGCCGGCGGCGGGCGCGCAGGGCGAAGACTCGCAGGTCGTCGATGCCGTGGGTCTGGTCGGCGTGGTCGTGGGTGTAGAGGACGGCGTCGATGTGCCGGACCCCGGCGGCCAGCACCTGCTGGCGCAGGTCGGGCGAGGTGTCGATCAGGACGCTGGTCACGCCCTCGGGGCCATGACGGCGGACAAGCAGCGAGCAGCGCAGACGGCGGTTCTTCGGCTCGGCCGGGTCGCAGTCGCCCCAGTCGCCGTCGCCGCGCGGCACGCCGCCGGACGAGCCGCAGCCGAGGATGACGACCTCCAGCTCGCCCGCCGGGCCCATCAGGCGCCCTCCGGCCGGGGAATGCGGTCGAACAGGGCGAAGAAGGCGTCGGTGGTGCGGGCTTCGGCCTCGTCGCGGGACCAGCCGCGGATCTCGGCCAGTTTGTCGAGGACGTGGCCGACGTACGCCGGCTCGTTGCGGCGGCCACGATGGGGCACGGGCGCGAGGTAGGGGCAGTCGGTCTCGACGATGATGCGGTCGGCGGGCAGGACGGCGATGATCTCGCGCACCTCGGTCGCGGCCTTGAAGGTGGCGATGCCGGAGACCGAGAACCACGCGCCCAGTTCCGCCGCCTTTTCCGCCAGTTCCGGCCCGCTGGTGTAGCAGTGCATCAGGAAACGGAACGGCCCCCGCGCCTGCTCTTCCTGAAGGATGTCGGCCATCACGGCGTCGGCCTCGCGGGTGTGGACGACCAACGGCAGGCCGGTGCGGCGGGCCGCCGCGATATGCTGGCGGAAGACGGCGGCCTGCAGGTCACGCGGGCTGAGGTCGTAATGGAAGTCGAGGCCGCATTCGCCGATGCCGACGATCTTCGGGCGGGCGGCCAGTTCGAACAACCGGTCGGCGGTCAGATCGGCATAGTCCTTCGCCTCGTGCGGATGGACGCCGACGGTGGCCCAGATGTCGTCGTGAGCCATGGCCAGGGCGTGGGTGGCCTCGAAGGTGGACAGCTTGTCGGAGATCTCGACCATCAGGCCGACGCCGGCCGCGCGGGCGCGGGCGATGACGGCGTCGCGGTCGTCGTCGAACTGGGGCGCGTGCAGATTGACGTGGCTGTCGATCAGCATCAGGCGCGGGCCTTGGTCCGCTGCAGGTCGGCCAGGGCCCCGGCCAGGACGTCGGCGCGGTCGAGGTTGATGGCGGCGGCGCGGTCGGGGAGCTCGGACAGCCGCTCCCACAGCTCGGCCCAGCGGGCCCCGGACTTGCCTTCGTCGAGCGCGCGCAGTTTCACCGCGGCGATGAGCCGGTCCATCAGGGTCTCGAACCGGTCCTGCCCCTCGGCGCCCCGGAATTTGTCGGCCACGGCCATGACCTCGGCGCGGTCGAGCGTCGGCGCCGCGACCCAGGCCTGGGCCAGCTGGTCGGCTTCCAGGGTCGCGCCGGAGGCGAGAGCCAGGGCCTGGCCGGGCGAGCCGGCCGCCATGCCGGCGATGCGGACGGCCTCGGCCGAGGGGACGCCGGTCTGGTTGCGGACCAGCTCCTCCAGCGCGTGCTGCGGCCAGACCGGGAAGGCGAGACGGCGGCAGCGCGAGCGGATGGTGGCCAGCAGCCGGCCCGGCGCATGGGTGACGAGGAACAGCACGCCCCGCTCCGGCGGTTCCTCAAGAACCTTGAGCAAGGCGTTGGCGGCATTGAGGTTCAGGTCGTCGGCGGCGTCGATGATGGCGACGCGATATCTCGCCTGGGACGGGCTCTTGGAGAAGAATTCCGGCAGGTCGCGGGCCTGGTCGACGGAGATGGATTTCCTGGTCTTGCCGCCCTCGACGGCGCGTTCGAGGATCAGCAGGTCGGGATGGGACTGGGCGGTGATCAACCGCGCGACCGGATCGTCCGGCCGGGTCCCCAGCAAGCCGCGCGACGGATCGGGCGCGGCGCCGAGCAGGCGGCGGGCGGCGCGGTAGGCGAAGGTCGCCTTGCCCGAGCCCTCGACCCCGCACAGCAGCCAGGCGTGGTGCAGCCGGCCCTTGTCGAAGGCGTCGAGAAAGGCGGCCTCGGCGGCGGCGTCGGGGACCAGGTCGAAACGGTCGCGCGGGTGTTCGCTCACGGCAGTCGGGCCTCGACGGCGGCCCGGACCCGGGCCTCGACCGTGTCCAGATCGCCGTCGGCGTCGATGACCACGCAGCGTTCCGGATGGGCGGCGGCGATGTCGAGGAAGCCGCGCCGCAGCCGTTCGTGGAATTCCAGTCCCTTGGACTCGAACCGGGTCTCGAACAGGCCGCGGCCGAAGGCCCGCTCCAGCCCGACCTCGACCGGCAGGTCGAAGACGAGGGTCAGGTCCGGCTGGGTGGCGCCGACGATGGCGGCGTCCAGGGTCTCGATGAATTCGGCCGGGGTTCCGCCCCCGGCGCCCTGATAGGCGCGGCTGGAATCGGCGAAACGGTCGCAGACCACCCAGCGGCCGGCCTCAAGCGCGGGACGGATGGTGCGCTCCAGATGGTCCGAGCGGGCCGCATACATCAGCAGGGTCTCGGTCATCGGCGACCAGCGGCCGGCGTCGCCGTTGAGGGCCAGGTTGCGGATCTCCTCGGCCCCCTGCGAACCGCCGGGCTCACGGGTCTGGACGACCTCCAGATCACGGGCGCGCAGGTGTTCGACCAGCCGGGCGACCTGGGTCGACTTGCCGGTCCCCTCGCCGCCCTCGAATGTGATGAAGCTGCCGTGAGTCACCGGCGCACAATGGCGGCGCCGACCGGCTTGCGGAAGGGTCTAGCCGCCGGAAATCATCATGGCCTCGGGATAACCCCGCGACATCACCGCGCGTCGCGAGCGCTCGGCTGTTCCGGCGTCCGGCCAGGGCCCGATCAGCACCCGGAACTGTCCCGGTCCGGCTTCCTCGACGGTCGCGCCGCCGCCGAGACGGTCAGCGGCCCGGCGGGCCTGGCGGGCGTCGGGCCAGGCGCCGGCCTGGATCCAGATGCCGGCCGGGGCCGGGGCGGCTGAGAGCTGCGGAACCGCCACTGGCCGGGGCTCGGGAAGATGAGGGACCGGTCCGGAGGTCGGCACGGTCGGCTCCGGCGT
>NZ_JAVHLH010000017.1:0-5236 GCF_031082345.1 Brevundimonas sp.
TCGGCGCCGAAGCCCAGACCGCGCTTGCCGACGCGGTCGGACACGATCTTCTCCAGCCCCGCGAACGCACCGGCAACGATGAACAGCACGTTGGTGGTGTCGATCTGGATGAACTCCTGCTGCGGATGCTTGCGGCCGCCCTGCGGGGGCACGGAGGCGACGGTGCCTTCCATGATCTTCAGCAGGGCCTGCTGCACGCCCTCGCCCGAGACGTCGCGGGTGATCGAGGGGTTGTCCGACTTGCGCGAAATCTTGTCGATCTCGTCGATGTAGACGATGCCGCGCTGGGCCCGCTCGACGTTGTAGTCGGACGACTGCAGCAGCTTGAGGATGATGTTCTCGACGTCCTCGCCCACATAACCGGCCTCGGTCAGGGTGGTGGCGTCGGCCATGGTGAAGGGCACGTCGATGATGCGCGCCAGCGTCTGGGCCAGCAGCGTCTTGCCCGAGCCGGTCGGCCCGATCAGCATGATGTTGGACTTGGCCAGCTCGACGTCGTTGTTCTTCGTCGCGTGGTTCAGGCGCTTGTAATGATTGTGGACCGCGACCGAGAGCACCTTCTTGGCGTGCGCCTGACCGATGACGTAGTCGTCCAAGACCTCGCGGATCTCCTTCGGCGACGGCACGCCGTCCTTGGCCTTGGAGAAGGAAATCTTGTGCTCTTCACGGATGATATCCATGCAGAGCTCGACGCATTCATCGCAGATGAACACGGTCGGCCCGGCGATGAGCTTGCGCACCTCGTGCTGGCTCTTTCCGCAGAATGAGCAGTACAGCGTGCTTTTGGCGTCTGTGCCGGCGGCTTTGGTCATCGACCCTTCTCACTCCCGCGATGGACCCGATATGGGGCCAGGCGCGCTTCCCTCACGTTGATTCCCGAACAATGGGCGCAAAGGTCTTCAAAAAATGACAATCACCCATCCCGGCGCCCGCCACAACCCCGCGAAAGCGGAGCAGGAGGCGGAAGCGAACGGTTCACTGTTGAGGATGATCGCGGCGAATGTCTGACATGGGAAGCAACGCTCCGTTTCGCCAGCCGCCTCGCAAGGATCAGGCCATCGTCGCCTTCGACTTCGACGGCACCCTGACGATCCGCGACAGTTTCACCGAATTCCTGCGCTGGCGGGCCGGTCCGGGCGGCTGGGCCCTGGGGCTGGTGAAGATGTCGCCGGCCGTGGCCGCCTACGCCCGCAACCACGACCGGGGCCGGATCAAGGCCGCCTCGGTGCGCGAATTCCTCCGCGGCGTGGACCGGGCGGCTCTGGAAGCCGACGCCGAACGGTTCGCTGACCGAATTTGGGACAGGTTCATGCGCCCGGACGCCCTCGCCTGCTGGAACGACTGGGGCGACAGGGGCGCGCACCGCGTCATCGTCACCGCCAGCCCGGAGACGACGGTGGCGCCCTTCGCCCGACGGCTGGGTGCCGAGGCCCTGCTCGGCACCCCGCTGGTGTTCGACGGCGACGGCCGGGTCACCGGCGCCTTCGCCAGCCCCAACTGCCGCGGCGAGGAGAAGGTCCGGCGCCTGCGCGCGGTCTATGGCGAGGACGTGCGGTTGACGGCCGCCTATGGCGACACCTCCGGCGACACCGAGATGCTGGCCATCGCCGACGAGCCGGGATTTCGGGTGTTCACCGGCCGTCCCTGAGGCTCACCGCCCGTCGGCGTCCACGTCGAAGACCATCGGCTTGCCGCGCGAGGTGGGGTTCCAGCCCGCCTCGGTCACGGATGTCACCGCATTGCGCACGGCCTCTACGTTGATCCGCTGCTTCTCCATCTCCGGGCGATTATTGGCCCGCATCGGCATGGGAAACTGCACCACCGCTTCGCGCTGGAACCCCTGCAGTCTCAGGGTGATGGCCATGCCGTCCCATTTGCCGCCGGCCTTGGGCTGCGGCTGGCGGCGGATTTCCCACTCATAGGTCTCGCCGTCGACCTCGACGGTCCCGCTGGTCTCGCGCGTGTGTTGCATGGCGGCCTGATAGCACAAAAGAAAAGGGCGCGCCGTCTCCGGCGCGCCCCCTTAGTCCCGTCCTGCCGGTTCAGTCTCCCGGCGTCTTCACGCCATCGGAATCGGCCTGTTCGCGGCGGTCGTAGACGTGGTCGACGATGCCCCAGTTCTTGGCCTCCTCGGCGCTCATGAAATGGTCGCGGTCGAGGGTCTTCTCGACCTCCTCATAGGTCCGGCCGGTGTGATGGACATAGATCTCGTTCAGCCGCTTCTTGGTGTAGCGGATGTCGGCGGCGTGCAGTTCGATGTCCGACGCCTGGCCGCGGAAACCGCCCGAGGGCTGGTGCACCATGACCCGGGCGTTCGGCAGGGCCACGCGCTGGCCGGCGGCGCCGGCGGTCAGGATCAGCGAGCCGGCCGAGGCGGCCATGCCCATGCACACCGTCGAAACCGGCGAGCGGATGTATTGCATGGTGTCGTAGATCGCCAGCGCCGACGACACCTGGCCGCCCGGGCTGTTGATGTACATGCTGATTTCCTTCTTCGGGTTCTCCGATTCCAGGAACAGCAGCTGGGCGCAGATCAGCGACGCCATGCCGTCCTCGAACGGACCGGTCAGGAAGATGATCCGCTCGCGCAGCAGGCGCGAGAAGATGTCGAAAGCCCGCTCGCCCCGGCTGGACTGCTCCACCACCATGGGGACGAGGTTCATGTTCATCAGTTCGATCGGATCGCGCATTCAGGCCTTCTCGGGATGCTGTGGCGGCGACTCACCGGTCGCGCGCCTGTAGACAGGATATCGCGTCGTCAGGCCGAGGATGCAAGGCGCGGGCCGCGCGCCGCCCGCGGGCGGCGGCTGTCATTCCTCGTCGGAAGGCTCGCCTTCGGAGGTCGGAGGATCGACATCGCGCCGGTCGCGGACCATGTCGGCGGCAATCACCGACGCCTGTCCGCGCGGATTCTGTCGCAGCACCGGCGACCCCTGAACCTCGTACAGCGAGGTCAGATAGGAGACATCCCACCCGGTCAGCCCGTCCACGCCGCCCGGGGCGTCGAACAGGTTCAATATGGTGTCATAGGCCGCGGTCTCCGCCTCGGGATCGACCTGAACCAGGGTCACGAAGGCGAGATAGTCCGCCAATTGGGCCAGGTTGACCTGTCCCAGCCGGTCGACGTCGACGATGATCATCGCCTTCTTCAGATCGTCGCGGATCTGGGTGCTCAGGCGCGAGGCGGCGAAGACATTGATCTGCGGCGGGGCCTCATCCCCCGACAGGCGCACCGCCCGCTGGCCGGTGTCGGCGTTCACCGGCAGGCTGATCTGCCACCAGCGCACCGGCCGGTCGACGGTGCGGAACGCCTCCAGCGCCGCGCTGCCCCGGTCGAGGCCTGCGACGCCGATGCGGAACGCCCGGCGGCTCTCTTCCACCATCGCATCGGCCAGGGCGGCGCCGTCGGCTGTGAAGACGATGAAGACATTGGCCCGGCAGCCCGGCTCGCCGATATCGAGGCCGAGGTCCAGGGCCACCTGGGACACCCGGTCGGCCACGGCCTGTCCCAGGTCCGGGCGGACGTTGACGACGCCGACGCACAGCCGGTCGTGCCAGCGCGCCAGTCCGCGCCGCCCGGCCGGGGCGCCCACCTCCCCGACGAATTCCCGGACCATTTCCTCCAGCGCCCGCCCCTCGACGACCACATCCTCGAGCGTCGCCGTTGCTTCCGGCGGGTCCTGCGGGGGCGGCGGGCTCTGGGGGAGCGCATCCTGGGGAGACGCGAACGTCGAGAGCATGGCGGCGATGAACGCCCAACTGGTCATGCGGTTTTCCTGATATCCCTTGCCGGCGCGGGCCTACGGCAGGTCGCCGGCCTCGGCGTCTGACGCCCGTGCACGCCGCAGGTTTCGTAGCAGCTGCCGCGTCTGGTCGCTGGCCCGGATACGTTCCGACGGGCCGGTATAGAGCGCGTCCAGATAGGCGCGATCCCAGCCGGTCAGGCCCGGACTGCCTTCCGGATCGTCGAACAGGTTGAGGATGGTCGAGAACCGGCTGGTGTCGCCCTCGGGATCCACCTGGGCCAGCGCCACCATGGAAAGATAATCGGCCAGTTGCGGCAGGCCGACCCCGTTCACATATTCGCCGTCGACGACGATGATCACCTTGTTCATGTCGTCGCGGAGCCACCGACCCTTGTTGAGCAGGCCCTCGCCCGGGATCCGGGGAGAACTCTCGTCACCCGGCATCCGGATGCCGACATCGCCCGTGTATGCATTGGTGGGCACGCTGACATGCCACCAGCGCACCGGCCGGTCCGAGAAGCGGAAATCCTCAAGCGCGACATCGCCCCTGTCGAGTCCGCCGACCCCCAGATGGAAGACCCGCTCCCGACGCTCGACCATGGCGTCGCCCAGCGACTGGCCGTCCTCGGCGAAGACGATGAGAATATTGGCCCGGCATCCGGGATCGCCGGGCCTGAGCCCATACGCCAGAGCCACGCGGGACACATGATCCGCCACCGCCTGGGCGATGTCCTGCCGGATGCCGCTCACGCCGACGCAGACGCCGCCTCTCCAGCGGGCCAGGCCGCGCCGACGAGGAGGCGCCGAGACCTCGTCGACGAACTCGCGGGTCAGTTCCTCCAGCCGCCGGCCCTCGACGACGACCTCCTCGAGCGCGACGGCAGGCGGCTCCTGCGCGGCGGAAGACGCGGCCTGGGCGGGAGCCGGATCCTGAACGAGGGCCAGGGCGGCCAGCACGACGATCAGCGACATCCCAGCCCTCCAGCCGGCCCTCTCAGCCGACGGTTGGAATTTCTATCACGAGGCACGGGTAGCGGGAAGCGGCCCGGCCCGACGCGGCGTCAGACCAATCAGGGTTCGTCGGCGGGCCCGGCGTCGTTGGCGGGCCCGGGGTCGGTCGACAGAATCTCCATCAGGGCGTCGGCCTGGACCGGCTGGTTCAAACGGTTCGGCCTGGCGTCATACAGCGCTGTCAGATAGGCCCAATCCCATTCGGTCAGACCTGAGACCCCCCGGTCCCCGTCGGGGAGGTTGAGAACCGTATCAAATCTCCCGGTTTCGCCGTTTGGGTCGATCTGGGCCAGAACGAGCATCGCCAGATAATCCGAGAGGGCCGTGAAATCCGTGCCTTCCAGCCTGGGCACGTCCAGGATGATGATGGCCCTGCGAATAACGTCCATGATTCCCTGGCCCCGGTAGGACCGGTTGTAGGAATTCCCGCACGGCTCCGGCCCCTGGAATATCTTGATCGCCAGACACTTTCCGTCCTC